>JARXAV010000104.1 GCA_029865665.1 Flectobacillus sp.
GGTGGGGCGGAGGTAGTGGAAAGTATCGCCAAAGGACATCGACTAAATATCATTGGAGGAAATGACATTTGGAGAAGAGTGTACTGGGACGACCGTATTCTTTATGTAAAAGAAAGCGATGTTTGGCAGGTAGAATAAAATACGTTAAAAATAAGATACAAAAAAGAAGGTTTGAAAATAGTAGCTATTTTCAAACCTTCTTTTTTGTATCCGTACCTTAATTCGTTGGTTTTACCTGCTTCCTGATAACAGACATACTAATAACGCCTGTTGACTATCGCTTTAGAGGGGAATCCTTTTCTTTTGCCAACGTATTATAAACCATCGAGTCCATTAAACCAGGCAACCATTTATTTAAGAAAACTGTTAGTTTGCCTTGACCAGTCAATACCAAATCACGTTTGCGTTTTTGAACTGCCTTCAAAATGTATTGAGCTACTTCTTCCGAAGACATCATTTTCCCCTCGTCACGCATAGAATCTCCTTTATTGCTTCCATCTGCTCCCAAAGATGCCATTCGTATATTAGAAGCTGTAAAGCCAGGACAAGCCGTTAACACGTGTACTCCTGTATGTAATAATTCCGTACGAAGTGCCTCAAGAAAGCCATTCATCGCAAATTTTGAAGCCGAATACCCTGCACGAACAGGTAGGCCTCGGTAGCCTGCAATAGACGAAATCCCTACAATTGAACCTTTACTCGCTTTGATATAAGGTAAAGCATATTTCGTTGCATAGACTGTTCCGTAGAAATTGATGTTCATTAAGGTTTCAATTACACTTAAATCACAATCTTCAAACATTGCACGCATCGAGATTCCTGCATTGTTGATTAAGATGTCAATTTTTCCGAATTTCTCTATCGTTTTTGCAACCATCAGTTCATTGTCATGGGCAACGCTCACATCAGCAACAATGGCTAGATTGTTGATGCCTGCTTTGCTAAGTTCAGCACTTACGGAGTTCAGAGCGTCTTCTCTTCGCCCTGTGATGACAATACTTGCTCCTTCTTGTCCAAAAGCAAAAGCCAATGCCTTTCCAATTCCTGAGGATGCCCCCGTTATAATGACTACTTTATCTTTCATCTGATTGTAATGTTCAGTTATTTTAGAAGGTATCAGATGGAACGCCTAATCATACCTCTGGTGTTAATTTTATTGGTATGGGCGTTTCATTTACCTAAATTAATGTTGAAATTTTATTCAAGTTTACAAAATCATTCCGAAAAAGAAGAACCAGAATGGGAAATAGTAAACTTTTCAAGAAAATATTTCCGTAATTTGTAAGATATTTTTGATAAATATATTGAACACAAGAACATCGTTAGCGTGAAAAAGAAAAAAGAGAATATTATTTTTGAAAATATCCTTGTTGGAGATTTTTCTTCAGAAGCAAAGTGTATTAGTAGAATTGATGACCAAGTCGTATTTATAGAAGGGCCAGTTGCTCCTGGCGATCTTGTGGATTTGAGAGTGATGAAAAAGAAAAAAACGTTTATGGAAGCCGTAGCGTTTAACATCAGACCTCAATCGCCATACAGAACTCAAACCAGTTGCGAACACTTTGGTGTTTGTGGTGGGTGCAAGTGGCAACACATTGATTATCAGACTCAGTTATCCTTTAAGACTCGTCAGGTAACAGATGCGTTAGAGCGTATTGCTAAGGTGAATTTACCCGAAATAAAACCTATTTTAGGCTCGTCAGAAACGTTCTTTTATCGTAATAAATTAGAATATACGTTCTCGCAAAACCGTTGGTTGACAATCGAACAAATTCAGTCAGGATTAGATTATTCAAGAAATGCCCTTGGTTTTCATGTGCCTCGTCGCTACGATAAAATCTTAGATATTAACAACTGTCTGCTTCAACCAGAGCCGTCGAATACCATTCGTTTAGCCGTAAAGGCTTTTGCTGAAGAGCATAAGATGTCGTTTTACGAACAAGTAAAACAAGAGGAAGGAGCATTGCGTAATTTAATTATTCGTACGTCGGCTTCTACAGGAGACATCATGGTGATTGTTCAGTTTGCGTATTGCAAGCAAGAAGAAATTGATTTAATGATGAATTTCTTGGCAGAAAAATTCCCAGAAATTACGTCGTTAAATTACATCATCAATACCAAAGGCAACGATACGTTCTTTGACTTAAACGTAATCAATGTAAAAGGTTTACCTTATATTATTGAAACGATGGAAGATTTGAAGTTCAGAGTTGGACCAAAATCTTTTTATCAGACCAATTCTAAGCAGGCTTTCGAATTATATAAAATTACACGTGACTATGCGGGGATTACCAACGATGATTTTGTGTATGACCTTTACACAGGAACAGGAACGATTGCCAACTTTGTAGCTCGTCAAGCTAAAAAAGTAATTGGTTTAGAATATGTAGAAATGGCTGTTGAAGATGCCCGTATCAACTCGCAAGTGAATGGAATTACCAACACAGAGTTCTATGCTGGCGATATGCGTAAACTATTAGATAGAGAGTTTGTCGATGCTCATGGTCGCCCAGATATTGTTATTACCGATCCACCACGTGCAGGGATGGACGAGCCAGTGGTTCGTACCTTGTTAGAAGCTGCCCCTAAAACGATTGTGTACGTAAGTTGTAATCCAGCCACCCAAGCAAGAGATTTAGCTTTGTTAGATGCCAAATATCAAGTAACGGAGGTACAACCAGTAGATATGTTCCCACAGACACACCACGTAGAAAACGTAGTTAAATTGGTGAAACGCTCGTAAAAACGTAGCTAACGTAAAATCCCTTCTTAACGCTCTTGGGCTAAGAAGGGATTTTTTATGTCTAACGTTCAAGGTTGCCTTGATATTGAATTACTTCTACGCCAAATTTCTTTAAAAATTCAACGCCTTCATCTTTTGGAATCCCTTTGTATTGAGCATAGGAGTCTTTGAAGATGACTTTGCTGATTTTCATGGAGTAAATAATTCTGGCACAAGCGATGCAAGGAGAGAGGGTTACATAGATAGTTGCTCCTTCCATCGAAGCCCCATTTTTGGCGGCATACAAAATAGCATTTTGTTCTGCATGTAACGCTAAAGAACAACTGCCTTTTGAATCTCGTTCACAGCCATGTTCTGGAAATTCTTCATCACAATTATGCGTTCCTGCTGGGGGGCCATTATAGCCAATGGAAATGATGCGAGTATCTTTGGTTAAAACAGCACCAACATGAGCTTTAATACAATGGGATTTTTTGGCAAGGTTTACCGCTAAATCCATGTAAATGTCGTCAAAATTAGGTTTTATCATGATTACGTGATGTGTTAAGGATAAATCATCAGGGGTCTTGGAAGCTAAAATAGCAAATAGCCTTAAATAAAAAAAGCCCAACTAAAAAGTTGGGCTTTTGACAGTAGCGGGAAGCAGGATCGAACTGCCGACCTTAGGGTTATGAATCCTACGCTCTAACCATCTGAGCTATCCCGCTGTCGTTTAACGTGGTGCAAAATTACGCTTTTGAAACTTACGATGCAAGTAATTTTGAAGAAAAAAGTGAAAAAAAAGATAAGTTTTTTATTAATAATTGTAAATCAGATACTTATAGTGTCTATTAGCTTCTGTAGTTCTATTATATTGAAATAATCCTGCTTTGTTATTGTTAAATTGTTGATTTTCATTGAATTAACCTTGTAATGTCTTCTTTTTTTGTAAAAGTTTTACTAAAAACTTGCATATTAATTTCAGATTAATACCTTTGCCAATAACAACATCTGAATAAAGTTTTTGAAATTTTATGTAGAAATTGTGTGTTCAGCGTATTTAGGTAATTAAGCATATTTTAAATGCTTCATCAGTTAGATGATACTGTAATTCCTATACCACAGATATGCTTTTTGTTGAATTTATGACATTTTAACTTTAGAAAAAATGGGTAAACACAAGTTTGTAATTGAATTTGAACTTAGAGCCTCTCCAAAAGTGCTTTTTCCTTACGTTAGTACTGCTTCAGGTTTGCAACAATGGTTTGCCGAAAAGGTTACGTTGAAAAATAGCACAACGTTTGATTTTATTTGGGATGGGGATAGTCATGTAGCGAATGTTTCGCAACATCGTGTCAATAAGTCAATTAAATTTGATTTCCTTCCTACAACCGAGGAAACAAGAGATCATAATTATCTTGAATTTAAAATGGACGTGAGCGAATTAACAGGTTCAACTTATCTAAAGGTGATTGATTATTCAGACAGCAATGATGATGATGAGTTAACAGAACTTTGGGAGGATTTAATGTATAAGCTCAAAGAAATTGTAGGAAACTAAGTAATTCTTATAAAGAGCAAATTAACCGAGTTTAATGTAAACGTTATTCGATAGAAATATTTTTACAAATCAATCAAGAAAGACTTTTTCTATAAAGAGTCTTTCTTGATTACTTGCCTTCACGCTAATCCACGCAATTTCTTCTTTTTAGAAATATTAACTTTTCTAATCATTCTTTATCCTTAACTTTGCACAATATTCAACGTTGAAATGAAGAAATTAGATAAGTTAGTTCTCAAAGCATTTTTTGGCCCCTTTTTCCTCACCTTTGCCGTCGTCATCTTTATTTTCTTGATGCGATTAATTCTAACCTACTTTACTGATTTATTTGGTAAAGACCTAGGAGCGGATGTTTATGCCGAACTTTTCTTTTATTGTGCTATTATTACCATCCCATTGGCTTTGCCTTTAGCTATGTTGTTGTCGTCGTTGATGACTTTCGGTAAATTGGGGGAGTTCTTTGAATTGACCGCCATTAAAAGTGCTGGTATTTCGGTGGCCAGAGCCATGCGTCCAGTGCTTATTGTAGCGATGTTCGTCACGGGTTTTGCCTTTTGGTTTAATAATATTGCCCTTCCTTGGGCCAATTTAAAGTTCTATCGTCTGTTATACGATATTAAGACAACCAAAACGACCCTTAATATTAAAGAAGGTATTTTTTACAACGACTTACCTGGTTATAGTATTAAAGTGATGAAAAAATATCCAGATGGTAAAACCCTAAAAAATGTAATCATCTACGACCATACTCAGAACGATGGCAACAAGCACGTAACACTGGCTGATTCGGCCTTGATGTACGTAATCATGAATAAGCAGTATTTAGTGTTTGAACTATTTAATGGAAATGATTATTTAGACGATGCCGACAAAACAGGCGGAGCCGATCAAACGGATTTTGCTACCCACGGATTTCGAAAAAGTAAAGTCGTGATGAGTTTACAGGCCTTCGATATGCACAAGACCGAAGAAGACCAGTTTAAGCATCACCAAATAATGATGAATATTTATGAATTATCACATGATTTGGATTCGATGAAGACCACGATGAAAGATGTGCGTAAGAGTATGTTTTTGTCATCACGGTCGTATTTTACCTATTTCCTAAAAGATTCTCAGATGCCTTTAGACTCGATTCAGAAGCGTCTTATAAAGGATGATAAGAAATGGATTGAGAAAGTGCTGGCAAAAAAGAAAGTTACGTCTTCAAATCCCTATCAAAGTCTTGATTATGCCTTGAATCAAGCTAGAAACATGATTTCTTTTTCAGAAGCCAATCAGGCAACGCTTACCAGTAAGAACGAAGATATGTTTAAGACGAACTTAGAATGGCATCATAAGTTTTCGAATGCCATTGCTGTATTTGTAATGTTCTTAATTGGTGCGCCACTCGGAGCGATTATCAAGAAAGGTGGTTTCGGAATGCCTGTTGTACTCGCTATCTCGTTCTTTATCTTGATGTACGTGATGACTCAGCAAGGAGATAAGATGGCCAAAGAAGGAAAAGTACTGGTTCAGATAGGAGCATGGATGTCTAATCTTATTTTGTTTTCAATCGGAATGTACTTTTTGAAGAAGGCAATCAATGACTCTCGTCTGTTTGAGTCTGACGTATATGCCGTTTTGTGGGATAAGCTGAGAGGGAAACTAATGAATACAAAAATAGCACAGCGATTTATAAAAAAAGCTACAGCATAGCTTGCTAATAAGAGAAATTATAGTTAATTTTGCACGTTTACAAATTTTATAACATTTTAAAACTGGTTGAAGATGTATTTAACTTCAGAAGTAAAGGAAGGGATTTTTGAATCTCACGGAAAAGCGAAGTCTAAAATTGATACTGGTTCTGCGGAGTCGCAAATTGCGTTATTCACACACAGAATCAGTCATTTGACGCAACACTTGAAAAAAAATCACAAAGACCACTCAACAACATTGGGTCTTTTGAAATTGGTAGGAAAGCGTAGAGCGCTTCTTGATTATTTAATCAAGAAAGATGTTACTCGTTATCGTGCTATCATTGCTGAATTAGGCATTAGAAAGTAATCTTTCCATATCAGGGAATCTTTTAAGATTCCCTGATTGCGTTTCCACTCTCTTTGTTCTTCGTCTCAAGTTTATATTAATTAATCGTTCTTTTTGAATACAGATTAGATAATAATCCATCTATTATTACGTTCTTAGTAGAATAGGATAACAACTCTCTAATACGTTTTTCTTGAAAATCATAAAGCTTGATACGAATGCTTGGGTTGAACTCTTCCTCTCAGCAGCAATCTATTAAATCCTTTTGAAAATCGAGCGATTAATCAAAAGGTACTAAGCAAAAAATATATGTCTTTTAATATAATTACACAAACAATCACAATGCCTGATGGTAAAGAAATTACCATCGAAACAGGTAAACTTGCAAAACAAGCTGATGGCTCTGTTGTGGTAAGAACTGGCAACTTGATGCTTTTGGCAACCGTTGTGTCTAGCCAAAATGCAAAAGAGGGCGTGGATTTCTTACCATTGTCAGTAGATTATCAGGAAAAATTTGCTTCGGCAGGTAAAATCCCTGGAGGTTTCTTACGTCGTGAAGCTAAACTTTCTGATTATGAAGTATTAGTAAGCCGTATTGTTGACCGTGCATTACGTCCAACATTCCCTTCAGATTATCACGCTGATACGCAAGTAATGATTAATATGATTTCGGCAGATGCTGAAATTTTACCAGATGCTTTTGTTGGTTTAGCAGCTGCAGCATGTCTTGCTGTTTCTGATATTCCTTTCAATGGCCCAATTTCAGAAGTACGTGTGGCTAAAATCAACGGTGAGTTGGTTATTAACCCATCTATCTCTGAATTGAAAGGTGCTTCTCTTGAATTAATCGTTGCGGCAAACTCAAACGATATTTTGATGGTAGAAGGCGAAGGCGACGAAGTTTCTGAAGTTGAAATGTTAGAAGCATTGAAATTAGCTCACGAAGCTATCAAAATTCAATGTGAAGGACTTAAAGCTTTTGAAATCGCTGCTGGCAAAACCGTAAAAAGAGAATATAACCACGAAACACATGACGAAGAATTACGTAAATCGCTTTGGGATACGTATTTTGACCGTTATTATGAGGTGGCTAAATTGGCTAATCCAAGCAAACACGGACGTAGAGATGGTTTCAGAGCAATTGAAGACGAATACTTCGCTTCATTATCTGAAGATTCAGGCGTTGATAAAACGTTGGCGAAATGGTATTTCCATGACATCGAAAAAGAAGCTGCTCGTCAATTAGTATTGAACGAACGTTACCGTTTAGATGGACGTAAATTGAACGAAATTCGTCAAATTACGTGTGAAGTGGATTATTTACCAACTCCGCACGGTTCATCTGTATTTACACGTGGCGAAACGCAATCGTTAACAACTGTTACGTTAGGAACTCGTTTGGACGAACAAATGATTGACCAAGCAATGGTTTCTGGTTATAACCGTTTCATGTTACATTATAACTTCCCTGGTTATTCGACTGGTGAAGTGAAACCAAACAGAGGCCCAGGTCGTCGTGAAATTGGACACGGTAACTTAGCAATGCGTGCTTTGAAAAAAGTATTACCTGCTGATGCTGATAATCCTTATACAATTCGTGTGGTATCTGATATTCTTGAATCAAACGGTTCGTCTTCAATGGCAACGGTTTGTGCAGGAACATTGGCGTTGATGGATGCAGGTATTCCGATTAAAGCACCAGTTTCTGGTATTGCAATGGGTTTAATTTCTGATTCAAAAACAGGTAAATACGCTGTATTGTCTGATATCTTAGGTGATGAAGATCACTTGGGAGATATGGACTTTAAAGTAACGGGTACTGAAAAAGGAATTACAGCTTGTCAGATGGACATCAAAGTAGATGGTCTTTCGTACGAAGTATTGGCAGAAGCATTGAACCAAGCAAAAGAAGGTCGTTTGCATATCTTGGGTAAAATGAAAGAAACCATTTCTCAACCAAGACAAGATTACAAACCACAAACTCCAAGAGCCACGGTTATCAAGATTATGAAAGACCAAATTGGTTCAGTAATCGGGCCAGGTGGTAAAATTGTTCAAGATATTCAGAAGCAATCAGGAGCAACCGTTACAATTGAGGAAAAAGAAGACGGCGGATATGTATCTATCTTCTCGGCTAACAAAGAATCAATGGACATTGCTGTTAGAATGGTTAAAGGTATCGTAACGCTACCAGAAGAAGGAGAAGTATATGATGGCGTTGTGAAATCAATCATGCCATTTGGTGCTTTCGTTGAATTCTTACCAGGTAAAGACGGTTTATTACACATCTCAGAAATTAAATGGGAACGTGTAGAAGTAATGGATGGTGTTCTTGAAATCGGCGAGAAAGTTAAAGTTAAATTAATCGAAGTCGATAAGAAAACAGGTAAGTATCGTTTATCAAGAAAAGCGTTACTTCCTAAGCCAGAGAAGTCAGAATCAAAATAAGTATTCATTTTGAATTGGGATTGTCAATTTATAAAATGATGAACTAAAAATACAATTACCAAGTTTTATATAAAGAATACGTTCTTTGTTTTAAAGCTTGGTATTTGGACTTTAAGTGATTAAACGAGTCAGTTTTCATAAGGTAGATAAACAAATCTTAGCTGTTTCTACAAAATCCTACAAAACTGAGTATAAAATTAGTTAACGTCCTTTTTGAGTCATCAACGAAATATAGTTAACCTACTAATAACAAGTAGCACAATATGAGACAGCTAAAAATTAGTAAGCAGATTACCAACCGTGAAAGTCAGTCGCTTGATAAGTATTTGCAAGAAATAGGCAAGGTGGATTTGCTCACACCGGATGAGGAAGTGATTTTAGCTCAGAAAATTCGTGAAGGGGACCAACTATCTTTAGAAAGATTGACGAAGGCTAACCTTCGTTTTGTGGTTTCTGTAGCAAAACAATATCAGAATCAAGGTTTAAGTTTAGGAGATTTAATTAATGAAGGAAACTTAGGTTTGATTAAAGCGGCTCAACGTTTTGATGAAACTCGTGGTTTTAAATTCATTTCGTATGCGGTATGGTGGATTCGTCAATCAATCCTTCAAGCATTGGCTGAACAATCTCGTATTGTACGTTTGCCATTGAACCGTGTAGGCTCATTAAACAAAATCTCTAAAACATTTTCTGAATTAGAGCAAAAATTCGAGCGTGAACCAACACCTGAAGAACTAGCAGAAGTGTTAGAAATCACTACAGGCGAAGTTGTCGATACCTTAAAAATCTCTGGTCGTCACGTATCAATGGATGCACCATTTGTACAAGGTGAAGAAAACTCATTGTTGGATGTATTAGAAAATGATGGAGAAGATAAGCCAGATTCAGGTTTGATTAATGATTCCCTTCGTCGTGAAGTACAAAGAGCCTTATCTACGTTGACTCAGCGTGAAGCAGACGTAGTTACCTTGTATTTTGGATTGAATGGAGAACACGCAATGACCTTGGAAGAAATTGGTGAAAAATTCAATCTTACTCGTGAACGTGTACGTCAAATCAAAGAAAAAGCAATTCGTCGATTAAGACACACTTCAAGAAGTAAAGCTCTTAAAACATATTTAGGATAGTCACTTTTTGACAAGCAAATTGGAAGCCTCTGAAAAGAGGCTTTTTTGTTTTTAGGCTGTTGGTGTAATTTTTCTAGTCTTCTAAAAAGCAAAAAATATAAGTTGATACTTTGCTATTTTTGTACGAAATTGACCTTAAAATCAGTTAAATACCCATGAAATAATCTATCTATGGCTTTATTAAAACCTATCATTAATATCCCTGAATTATTGGTTAAAAAAGGGGTCAATCACGCAATCATTTCACCAGGTTCAAGAAATGCACCGTTGACGATTGCCTTTGCAAGACATCCAGCCATCGAAGCTCGTTCTGTGTCAGATGAGCGTTCGGCTGCTTTCATTGCAATGGGAATGGCTCAGGTGACCAAAAATCCAGTAACCCTTATTTGTACATCAGGCTCGGCAGCATATAATTATGCCCCTGCGGTGGCAGAAGCTTTTTTTCAAGAAATACCTTTATTGGTCTTAACAGCAGACCGTCCGAAAGAGTGGATTCATCAGCACGATGGACAAACGATTTATCAGACGGACATTTTTGGGAAGCATGTTAAAAAGAGTTTTGAGTTACCAGCCGATTACGAACATCCTGATAGTGTCTGGGCGATTGAACGAATCGTAAATGATGCGGTTAATTTAGCAAAGGCAACACCGCAAGGGCCTGTGCATATCAACGTTCCGTTACGAGAACCCTTTTATCCAGCAGAAGGAGAGGAGTTAAGCTACGATGCTGATGTAAGAGTGATTAAACGACTGGAAACAACCACGAGACTCGACGAGACTACTTGGGCTGATTTACTGGCTTCATTCGAACATGCGGATAAGATTCTCATTGCAGGTGGTCAAGAGGCCTTAGATGTCAATCTTTCGGCAGTCTTGGATAAATTGCGTGCGAAGAGTTCTTGTGTCTTATTGGCGGATAGTATTTCAAATATAACCGTAGATACGATTTCAAAACACGATTTATTTCTGAAGCCCGAACAAGCGGAATTAGCACCAAGTTTGCTCATTACTTTTGGAAAGTCGTTTATCTCAAAAGGACTAAAAACATTTCTCCGAAAATACAAAGCCATCGAGCATTGGCATTTGCAGTTGGACACTCATTTGATTGATGCACTGCAATCGATGACGACCATCATTCCGATGAAAGCTCTGGATTTCTTCTCCGAATTAGAAAGACGTATTTCGCCTTCTTTAGCTGACGAAAGAATGGCTTATGCAAACGCATGGCATCAGCAGGAAGATAAGGCACGAACGCACATCGCTTCTTTTATGGATAATACGTTGTTGCCTTTTTACGAGTTCTTTGCGGTGAAACAATTAATGGATGCGTTACCAGAAGGTTCGCTGTTCCATTTGGCAAATTCGATGACGGTGCGTTATGGGAATTATATTGGAGTGAATCCTGAGAAGCAAATTGAAGTTTTTGCGAATCGTGGCACCAGTGGAATAGATGGTTGTGTGAGTACTGCCGTCGGTACGGCGTTGGTAACCGATAAGCCTGTCTATTTGATTATTGGCGATGTCGCATTTTTCTATGATCGAAATGGTCTTTGGAATCGTTATCTTCCGAAGAATTTGAAAATCTTATTATTGAACAATCACGGAGGTGGAATTTTCAGAATGATTGATGGGCCAGCAAAACAACCCGAATTAGGAGATTTTTTTGAAACGGTTCAACATTTTGATGCAAAACTAACGGCAGAAGAGTCTGGAATGGTGTATTTTTCGGCAGATAATTTCGATAATTTTACCGAAAATCTAGCTAAATTCATGAATTTGACGGAAAAATCAGCTCTTTTTGAAGTAAAGACGAGTCCTGAAATAAATACGAAAGTATTTAAGCAGTTTAAGTCAACCTTTGATAATTAAAAAAGGCTTCTGAGAATGTGACATAATCTACTCGTGTACGTGTGATTTTATTCGTTCGATTCTCAAGGGCTTCATTTTTTAGCGATATGTTGACCGATTTTAAGGTTAACAAAATGATTCATAATGGAAGAAATACAAGCGGAAGTAAGTACGATTGAATTACCGATTTTGTATCGGGACGAACATTTTGTGGCGATTAACAAACCGCACAATTTATTAGTGCATCGCTCGTCGATTGCCGCAGAGGAAAAAGTCTTTGCCTTACAATTGTTACGAGATCAGTTAGGTTGTTGGGTAAGTCCCTGTCACCGCATCGACCGAAAGACTTCGGGCGTTCTCTTATTTGCTTTAACTCCTGAAGCCGATAAAGAAGTTAAAAAGCAGTTTGAGTTACGAACGTGTAAGAAAACATACATCGCACTTGTTCGAGGTTTTTTGCCAGAAACAGGAATGACTGATAGACCCTTGGAAAACGAACGAGGAAACATGCACGATGCTTTAACTCGTTTTAAATGCCTGCAACAAATAGAAATTCCAATCTCGGTGAGTCGTTATCCGACTTCTCGTTATTCGTTAGCAGAAGTGTATCCCGAAACAGGAAGGATGCACCAAATTAGAAGACACTTTGCTCAGATGCGTCACTATTTGATTGGAGACAAGCTTCACGGGGAATGCAAGCAGAATAAAATGTTTGAAGAACAATTTCAGCTCAATACGATGTTGTTACATGCCAAGAATTTGACCTTTGAACATCCGTTCACGAAAGAAGAACTTAGCTTGACAGCCCCTATGAGTTCGGAATTCTTACGAGTGTTGAATGAAATGGGAATGGATACCACAGCATTGATTTAGAAGAAAGGTATTTGCATTATTCTAAGTGAAGGCTTAAAATATGCGAGGCTTATATCAAAATATGTATCATTATTCTAAGAAAAAAGGGTTTGCTATCGAAAGATGAGCAAACCCTTTTTTTAGATGGTAGGATCAAGCTTTTTCGCCTTGTCCAAATAGCTTTTGGCTTGTGTAGCATCTCCTTTTTTCTGAAAATATATGCTCAAATTACGCAGTGCGTAGGCATTGTTCTCATTGATGCGTAAGGAGTGTTCAATGTTTTGTTTGGCTTCTTCTAGTTTCCCTAATTGTAAAAGAATATACCCTCTATTATTAAGGTAATAGGCATCTGCCTGTTTCAGGTAAATCGCTTTGTCCACCAGTGGTAAAGCTTCCTTATACTTTCCTTCTTCTGCTAAAATAAAGGCTAAGTTGTTCAGGGCAAAGTGCTGATT
>JARXAV010000171.1 GCA_029865665.1 Flectobacillus sp.
ATTGAAATCTTTAAAGGCTAATTTCTCCAGTGTCCGTTCGTTCCTTAAACAATAGCCAATAGCATACTGCCGAATGATATTTTGTTCCATTAAGCTTCGTAAGTAATTGCTTGAGTACAGGGTGTCAAAAGGGATAAATACATCGGGCATAATACCGCCACCCCCATAGACTCTTCTACCATTTAGGGTTCGGTAGGTTACTTTTTTATCGAATTTGATACTATCCTCATGGAAGAGTTCACCGCTTTTTATACGATTATCATAGTCTTTGTCATAATCATCTATACTTACGGATTGATACGGTTTTTGAATACTTCTGCCACTCGGCGTAAAATACCTCGAAATAGTCAGACGAAGTTCAGAACCGTCGTTAAGGCTTACGGGCATTTGTACCAAGCCTTTTCCAAAAGAGCGTCTTCCAACAATTAAGGCTCTGTCATTATCTTGCAAAGCTCCTGCAACAATTTCAGAGGCGGAAGCACTGTTTTCGTCGATTAGAATAATTACGGCTCCTTTTTCAAATACACCTTCGAACGAAGTAGTCGTTACCGAATTGTACTGCTTGCTTTTTCCTCTGGTAAAAACAATAGTATGTTCTCCACCAAGAAGTTCATCTACCAGTTTTTCGGCTCTGTCTTTGTAGCCACCAGGGTTGCCACGAAGATCCAATACCAACCGTTTTAATCCTTGATTTTTAAGGCTTATTAACGAATTTTTAAATTCGTTATAGGTTGATTCCGTAAAGCGTTCTACCTTAATTAAACCCGTTTGGTGGTCGAGCATATAGCTGGCACTCACTGAAAAACTTGGAATACGATCTCGTACTACGGTAATATTGTTGGTCGTTTTATCATTTTCGTGAAGTACTTCCAATATCAACTCCGAACCTCTTTTGCCTCTGAGTCGATTGTAAATAGCATTTTGTGTAACACCTGCCCCAGTTAAGCTAACATTATCAGCCTTCAAGAGTATATCCCCACTTTTAATCCCTGCGATGTTGGCAGGACCTCCTTTGATGGCCGACATTACATATACCGTGTCGTGAGCTATGGCAAATTCAATACCGATTCCGTCAAAACTGGCTTCTAGTTGAGAACGTACTAAAGGGGCTTCGGTTATTGGGAAATACGTAGTATGAGGGTCTAATTTCGCAAGCATTTTTAGAATAGCATAGTCCACTAGGGTATCTGTGTTTACAGAGTCCACATAATTGCCTTCTATCAGTGTTAATATTTCTTTGAACTTACTCGCTCCATTTTGAATATTGTTTTTGGGGGCTTGACCTCCAAAAAAAGTAGCTCCCAACAAAATGCCTACAACCAATGATAAGGCGATGAAAATAGGGATTTTAACTACTGTTGAATGGTTCTTGACAGGATTGTTTTTCATATTTTGATGGCTTATAGACTGACAACGTAAGGAATGATGAACAAGGATTATCTGTTACTGATTGTCAATAATCACGAAGGCCAAGTAAGGATACATGGTGAATTAATTGCTAATTTACAAAAAACAACCATTTCCAATACGAATTATTGTATTTTTGTTAAGTTATAATTAAAAGAAAAGACATTCTTGATACTATGGGAAGATTAGTTGCAATTGATTACGGTACAAAGCGAGTTGGGATAGCCGTTACGGATCCTTTGAAGATAATTGCATCTGCTTTAGAAACGGTTCATGCCAAGGATATTATCTCTTTTTTGAAGGAATACATTGAGAGAGAGGAAGTTGAGGCATTAATTGTTGGAATGCCTGTTCGCTTAGATGGAACTGATACCGATAATACGCCTCACGTAAAAGGATTTGTGAAATTACTGGGTAAAACCTTTCCAGAGATGCCCGTTCATTTGCACGACGAACGTTTTACTTCAGCGATGGCCTTGCAAGTAATGTTGGATATGGGAACGACCAAAAAAGCAAGAAAAGAAAAAGGGAATATCGATAAACTGTCGGCAACGATTATCTTACAGTCTTACATGGAAAGCCTTTCTCACGGAACGTTTTAGTGTAGCCAGATAAATTAATCAAAAAGCCTCAGGGAAATCTTCCTTGAGGCTTTTTGATTGTATTGTGTTCGATTCAGAAAGACTATTTCTGAACGATTTTTGCAAAGCGGTGATAAAATGGCGTTTTACTCGCTGCAGATTTTGGCATATATTTACCTGTAATAATCGGCACATACATTACTCTACGACGAGATGCTTCTCCGTAATTTGGCGATACTTCCACACGGTGCCATAAACGCCCATCGTGTACTGTTAAATCTCCAGCGTTAATTTCAAAAGCTGCTTCTCTTGGGTCTGCACTATGGTCAATAAATTGTTTTTTACCAAACAATAACTTTAACACATTCTGATTTTGTGTACCAGGCAAAATACGTAAACCACCGTTAGCAGAAGGGCAATCATCTAAGTGAATCCCAACATTTAACATCGGAAGAATCTTTTGTCCTAAGAACAAATCACGTGGGCTATCTGTATGCCATCCCATCTGCGAGAACTTACTGTTAGGCGTATTTACGTAGTGATTAAATACAAGCCCGTCCTTTTCGTTTTCGCTGATACGACCATCATAAGGAGCTAATAACTCTACTAATAATTGTAAACGAGGATCTTTCAAAAATTCAGCAAGGACGGCACTATACTTGTTAGTAAAGCACATACGCTGAATCATATTATCACCGTTTTCTTCTTTCCCAAATTTTAATGGGATACCATTGATTTTATCTACTCCCTCTGCCAACCACTGCTTCTCTATTTTTTGAAGCTCTGCGATGAATGTTTTTACGGTGTCGGTTGTGATGAAATTTTTGAACTGAATAACTCCGTACTTGCGGAAATATTCTTTTTGTTCTTCGGTTAATTTATTACCTAATGTGAAGGTCTTATACTCAAACTTTACCATCTTCTGAAATTGTACAAAATAAAGTTTAACAGATTAATTTAATGGTCTAAAACACGGGTCTTAGCCGGCATTCGTTAGCATAGTCTTAAATCCGTTATTGGATAACATTAAAACTAGACTCAGTGATGCAAATTAAGACAATGTAAGAGAATTGTGAATTATTTGTTAATAAAATAGTAAACTATATTTGAAAAATTATACCTTTTTTGTGATAAATTCTATTTAATTGATAGACTATTCATAACTTTGCAACAAAGATAAGTCTTAAATTTATATATATATCGTTAAATTATGTGTAACTCATTAAGAACCATCTTTATTGGACTTAAAGAGTTTATTGATATTGATAGGCTTTTAAGAAAAGCACTTGTAAGACAAGGGCAATAAGCAACATAAATATCAATACGGTTCTACTATTTTTTAGGATGAGTATTTTGGCTAAGAGGTATGATAAATACGTAAAAACAAAGGCCGCCAATACGTCTGCTGTGTAATGGATATGTTGTAATAAAAGTAGAAAGGCAAGTGTAATACAAGCGATTCCACCTATCTTTTTTTCGAGGGGTTTTTGCAAGAAAATCCAAATCATTACCATGGTTGAGGTATGGCCAGAAAAGAATAAATCTTTGGTGATGGGTTGGTTACTTGAGTACACCAATGCTTCTGTTAAAGGGTCACTTAGGTTGATTAAACCAAGCGGGGCATCTAGTGGTACAAAGTAGATACTTGTCATTCGCAGTACTGTTTCAATCATAAAAGTTATTGCAAAGAGCAAGAACAATTGTGCATTTTTTAACGTTCTTACTAACATATACACAAGCAAACCGTATATAATTCCAAAAATTAGATACGATACGTCTGTCGCAGGAATGTAATTTAGCACAAGGTCGTTGAGTACAATTCCTTTACGATGTTGAATATGATTTAAATACGTAGGGAATTGTAAAGCCCCCACGATAAACGTGGCGATAGTCGCTCCGAGCTTGATTGCAAAACCTTCTGTTGCCCAAGCATCACGCCAACTGTTTTTGAGTTGAGCAAGGAAGCTGCTTGCAATCTGAGTTGACTCTTTTTTCGTATTATTTTTTACTAGTTCGTTATTCATGTGTATTACTGGCAAATGACATCTGGACGACAATTGTAATCCAAAAATTTTACAAACTTACGTTAAGTTTTAAATGTTATCAACGATGAAAAGAAAAATTAGTACGTGTCTTCTTGGAATATTTACATTGATTGTGAATATGTCCTGTATTCAAAAGTCTGAAAATCAACAAAGTAAAAAAATGGAAAGTGTAAAAATGGAAGAACAAAGCAAGTTAGATGCTGCTCATTTAGAAGTAGCAACCCTAGGAGCTGGATGTTTTTGGTGTGTAGAAGCCATCTTTCAACGTTTGGAGGGTGTCGAGAAAGTGACATCAGGTTATGCAGGAGGCGAAGTGAAAAATCCAACTTATCGTCAAGTTTGTGAAGGAAATACGGGTCATGCTGAAGTATGCCAAATTACCTTTGACCCGAAGAAAATTTCGTTTGAAGAATTATTAGAAGTATTCTGGAAAACCCATGATCCAACAACGCTAAACCGCCAAGGAGCAGATGAAGGAACGCAATACCGTTCTGCCATTTTCTACCATAGCGAAGAGCAACGTAAAACGGCTGAATATTGGGTTGAAAAACTAAACAAAGAAAAGGTGTTCCCAGACCCTATTGTGACGGAAGTAACAGCGTTTACCAATTTCTATCCTGCTGAAGATTATCACAATAACTATTTCAACGCAAATGGAGGCGAAGGCTATTGCCGTGTGGTCATCAAACCTAAAGTAGATAAGTTTACGAAGGTGTTTAAAGATAAGTTGAAAAAAGATTAAGTTTAGGAGTGTAAGGTTTATAAGTAAAAAAGTCATCTTGCCAACAGGCAGGATGACTTTTTTGTAGTAACACCGTTCAGAAAACTTTACACTTTTAAACGCTGAACTCATCAACTCTAAACTCAGCACTTCTAAAATCCTCCTTTGTCATAGAATGAGTTACGACGAGATAATTTTAATTCTTGTAATAACGACGATTTTACTCGTAAGTCAAATGAGTAGCTACTCGCTCTTCTGGTATAAGCACTGGCGATGGGAGTCCAGTTAAACTGCATTTCCCAACAGTGTAAATCACGGTGAAGGCTTATGTTGGTTAAGGAAATTCCTTTGTTACTAAAATCATAACCCGACTGCATTTTGAAGTCCCATTTCTCCGTCAGTTTTAAACTTCCTGAGAACGTCGCTGCACTCACGGTGGTGGTAGGGGCTAAACCCGTTTTGTTATAGCTATATTGATAACCAAACTGGAAATCCCAAGGCATTGTCCAATCCACATACGAATCAATATTACGATTAATTTGCTTCATTTGCCCTTCTGTACCGTTTTTGCTCTCCTTCGGTTTGTCTGCCCCTTTAGGTCTAAAGCTTTTACTAATCGAGAAGTTTAAGTTAGACAATTGCGTATATTGAAGTCCCACAATATCTAATTGCTTTCCTACTAAACCATAACTTGCATTAGCTTCGTATTTATAAGGGTTTAACGTTCCTCCGAAGTTAATGTCAAACTTTTTAACCCGAGAGTTTGCCGAGAAACTTACAGGAGCAAGTTTATAAGCACTCGCAAAAAAGTTATAATTAGTATTAAACGAAAGGTTATCAATCAAGATGATTTTTTCTGATTCTTTCTGTGCCGTGTCTGACTTCGCTTTTATCTTCGCTTCAAGGGTGTTGGACAAGCTAAAACTAATACCACCCGACTGGCTACCAATGTTGGTAAGCGTAGGATTGAAGGTGGATAAACGAATTACATCTCCTTTGTTACTAATCTGAACATCTTGGTAAAAACCAAATTTCGGATCGGTAAAATCAGGCGTATAGTTCATGCTTATTGAAGGAGACATCACATGGCGAATTCCTTGTAAACGTCCTTTCTTAAAGCGTATCGTTCCATACAAACGGGTGTTCATACTAGCAGAAAAGGAGAACTGATAATCGGGATTGAACCCTCCACGAAGTGTATCAATTTCCACAGCACCTAAGTTGCGAAGAGAATCTGTTTTCGCATATTTATTGACTGAAACGAACTTGTAAGCATATTTCTGTGAATATACATTGCCCGAAAAGTTGAAGCTCGGGGTTAAGTTTAAGTACTTGCCAAGCTTAATATTCGGTAAGGCAATGGGTATCGAATATGTCAATTTTCGTTGTGCTTTTTCGAGAATCGTACTCAAATTATTTAGGTTAAAGTCAATCACCCCATAGCGGTCGAAGTTTGCGGCTGTCGTACCATAATCACTCGTTAGCGTTTTTGTAGGGTCTGTATCTGCTGCGTCTGATTGACGATAGACGTTATAAGGCAAGTTGTTATAAGCACGGTTTGCCAACGCCAATTGGTTGGTAATGGTGTAAGACCCAGAGAAATCTAAGCCCACTCTAAAGCCATCCCAAAACTTCTCAGTAACCGCTTTTTTATTCTTAAACGGCTGAAACTGATTTAACCCAAAGGTATAATTCAAACTGGCATTAACCGCTTTGGTCGAAGTGTTTTGATCGGCACTGAAACTCAAACCCGTACGAATGGTTTGCCCAAAACTCTTAGAATATTGAATCGAAGAGTTGGTTGTATTGGAAATTTGAGTAGCATAAACACTACTGTTATATTGGTTATAACTATTACTAGCCAAGTTTACCGAAGCCGAAAAACTCGAATTTCCTCTACTTTGCGGACTATGCGACCATGCCAAAGAGAAGTCCGTTCTTACCTGGGGATTATAATATTCGCCATCCGTTGCATGGCGATATTGTAGGTTGAAATTACCTCCATAACGGTAGCGTTTTACATACTGAGAATTAACCCCAAGTCCCCAACTACCTTTTGAATAAATCTCTCCCGTTAAACGAATACCAATGTTCGGGCTTGCTGCAAAATAATAGCCTCCATCACGTAAGTAAAACCCACGGTTAAGCGGTTCTTCGCCATACGTAGGCATGATAATTCCCGACGTACCCGATTCTTGCGGAGGCGTGTAGGGGAAGAACCCAAAAGGTAAGCCAATCGGCAAGGGAATGTTGTTTAACTCAAGGTGAAATGGTCCTGCGACAATTTCCTTTTTACCAACCAATTTGATACGAGAAGCACTGATGTGAAAATGCGGCTCTTTCAAATTACAGGTGGTATAAATGGCATTACGAATATAAAGATTGTCTTCGTCGTCTTTTTTTACTTTTAAACCCTGAATGTACCCTTCGCCCTGTTGCGTTACAATTCCTTGAATTAAAGCCTTTTTTGATTTGAAATTATACTTAATTTCTTTGGCATTGTATTCGTCACTTCCTTGTTTAAGGATAGGTTCACCAATGGCTTTGTGAGCCACACTGTCATAAGAACCTTTGGCTTGAACTTCATTTTTATCCCAATTTAATTGGATAAAATCTGCTTCTAAGGAAATTTGTCCGTAAGTAACCTTTGCTTCCCCATAGAGATACACAATTTGCTTTTCGGTATCCATGATGGTCGAATCTTTGGCAGAATAGATGACCGTCGTTTCGAGGGATTCACTTTTCTTTTTGATTGAATCTGGTACAGCCACCGAGAGTTTACGCTGAGAGGAATCAGCACTAATACGGGCTTTACGTTGAAGTGAGTCATTGACGACAACCGTTTTCTGATTCGTCGTAGTACTGTTACGCCTTAATAAGCGTTGAGCGTGACTACAAAAACTTAGCATCAAGATTAATCCTGTGCTAATTATGGTACGGAATATGTTGATTACTTTTTTCAGAAGACTTAAAAATTTATATTTGTCTTAATATTCACAATGCAAGCAATTGTCAATACCAAACGATAAGGTGAAATCATTAATTGTTTGATTGAAACCGACTTAGCAGGTATTAAATAACAATAGATTGCTACTTGAAAAATGCCCCTGTTTAGTTTCGATGTACAAAAATACTTTATTCAACGTTCTTCTTAACGAACCCCACTGAAAATAATGTTAAACTTTCTTAAAGGACTCTTACTCGCACTATTTTTTTGCTGGTTTCATGGTGATAGCTTCTCTACTACCAAAAAGGACAAGGCACGTCTGACCAAAACAGCTCCTACTCGCTTGAGAACGATTGTTTTAGATGCTGGTCACGGTGGCAAAGACCCTGGTTGTAGAGGCGTAGATGGTAATTATGAAAAGAAAATTGCCCTTAAAATTGTACTGGCTTTAGGCAAAAAAATCAAGGCACAATATCCAGATATAAAGGTCTATTATACCAGACAGAAAGATGTTTTCGTAAATTTGCACGAGCGATCTGCCATTGCCAACCGAAACAAAGCCGATTTGTTTATCTCTATTCATTGTAATTCGAACCCAGTTTCTAGCCTTCATGGAACGGAAACTTATACAATGGGGTTACATAAAACAAACAACAACCTTGATGTTGCCAAACGAGAAAACTCGGTAATCTTAAAGGAAGATAACTATAAGCAAATCTATAAAGGCTTTGACCCTAGTTCTCCTTTGGCACATATCATGATGGCAAATTACCAGAACGCCTTTATGCAAAATAGCCTTAAACTTGCCCAAAAAGTAGAGCGTCAGTTCAAAAAAGTTACTAATCGGAATAGTTATGGGGTAAAACAGGCAGGTTTTTTAGTACTTTGGGAAACAGCCATGCCAAGTATCCTGATTGAATCAGGCTTCTTGTCTAACGCATCGGAAGAAGAATATTTAGCCACCTCACACGGGCAAGAAGAAAGTGCAGAAGCTATTTTTAAAGCCCTAAAGGCGTATAAAGAAGAAATAGAAACCAAATAATAACAATTTTTTAACAGTAAATAAGGTTTTATCCACCTATAATTGTCTTTTAAAAGGTGGATAGTAAAGCTGAATTGTAACAACAATATTGCTTCATCCTATCAAATTAATCATATAGCTAAATGAAAATATCGAAAGAAGCCAAAGTGGGTATTCTCGCAGTAGTGTCCTTTGCCTTACTCTATCTAGGTTTTAATTTTTTAAAAGGTTCAGACTTTTTCTCTACCGAAAAAGAATATTATGTGCTTTACGAAGACGTACAAGGAATGGTCGTTTCAAGCCAAGTGGCTATCAATGGAATGAAAGTAGGACAGGTGAAAAATGTGGACTTAATTCAAGATCAAGGCGTAAAAGTGAAGGTTACTTTTGTAGTGGGTAAAAACGTAGAATTACCCGAAGGAACAACAGCCATGTTAGCTTCCGACGGTTTGTTAGGCGGAAAATTAATCCGTCTCGAATTGGGCAAAAGCTCAAAAATTTTGGTAGAAAAGAGTACCATAAAAGGAACAACCGAACAAGGTTTATCGGCTCTGTTACAAGAAAAAGCTCTTCCGACCTTACGCAATGCTGATTCCCTGATGTTGTCGCTTCGCAAAGTGGTATTATCATTCCAGAATACCGCAGCAGTATTGAATGTCTTACTAAAGAACTCAGATCATACCGTTTCTAGTTTAGGAACATCCATGAATGCTACCATTGCCGATAATAAATCAAATTTGGCAGGAATTACCGCTAACTTAAAGACCCTTTCGGGTAATTTAGTAGAAACAGAAAAAGGCTTTAAGCCCTTGTTAGGCAAATTCAATACGATGGCAGATTCCTTAAATGCCCTCAAAATCAACAAAGCCTTACAAACCACTCAACAGTCAATCGAAGGCTTAAACCGCATTGTAGCGAGTTTAGAAGCAGGACAAGGTTCAGCAGGAAAGTTATTAAAAGACGACTCGCTTTATAGCAACCTGTCTAATACCATGCTTAATTTAGACAAGCTCCTAATTGACTTCCGTTTAGCTCCAAAACGTTATATCCACTTATCAGTATTCGGCAAGAAAAACACCGCTCCAGTGGTGAAATAGATTTTTTGAGATGTTGGATGTTGAATGTTGGATTTTGGATGGAAGCCCAGAAGCCAATATTCAACATCCAACATTACAATCCAACATTACAATCCAATTGGTACAGGGCTTTGGCTTTTGATGTCGTTCACTACAAAGCGGCTTTGGGCATTGCCAATGTTGGGTAGAGTGGCAAGCTTAAAGAGGATAAATTGTTTGTAGTCGTCCATGTCTTTTACCAATACTTTCAATAAAAAATCAGACCCACCCGAAATACAGTAGCATTCTACTACTTCCGAGAGTTTCAGTACGTCCTGTTCAAACTGTTCCAAATACTCTGCAGCGTGTTGTTTGAGGGTTACATCCACAAAAACAACCAAGCCCCTTCCTAGTTTTGTTTTATTCAAAATAGCCGTATAGCGTTCAATGATGCCATCGTTTTCGAGGCGTTTGATACGCTCATGCACAGGCGTTGTGGTCAAGTGCAATTTAGCCGCAATTTCTTTGTTGGTCATTAACGCATCACTTTGTAACAATTGTAAGATGCGTAAGTCGGTATTATCTAAAGATGCCATAAGAATATTTTTCTAATAAGTGTTAAGTTTAGTTTTGATTATATACAAATTGTGCGGTTTT
>JARXAV010000294.1 GCA_029865665.1 Flectobacillus sp.
TTGATTGACCGTCAACAATAATTCCTGAATCAACAATTGTTTTTTAAGACCCTCATTTGCTGGATTAAGTGCTTTCGCTTTACTAAGTAGTTCATTTGCTTTCGCAAAATCTTGCTCCACATAGGCTAAGTATGAGCCAGCCGTAAGCCAATAAGCTTTATTCAGCAAAACAGGGTTATCAATACATTTTTCCGTAAATGCTTGTAATTTATCCCAGTAGGTCAGAGCCTTACTTTTATTCGCCTTCACCAGCGCTTCATCAGGTTCTTCTCCCCAAAAGCTTGTTTGCTTATAGTAAAAACGCTCATTTTTATTGATTTCTCTCGCCATTAATAATTCAACAAGCGGGTTCGCTGGTTCAAGAGCAACGATTTGTTCTAAGGCATCTAAACCCTCTACCCCATCTCGTATGCCATTAAAAGCATACACGGCTGCTTTTTCGTGATTACTGCGACACAAACGCAAAGCACCTTCCTGAAAACCAATGCCATGACTACGAATACTCAAATCCGCCTCTCTTCTGCGGGAAGGACAACGTTCGAACACTTGAGCAAAATCATAAAATGCCTGTACAGAATCCCCTAACATGAGTTCTGCCCCTGCTTTTCGAGACAAAGCCCAATCAGATATATAAGTTTTTGATTTAAGCGGAAGTATATTTTTTTGATAGATTCCAATCACCTCTTGCCAATTTCCTTGCATAGCTACTGCCTTAATAGCTTGGAATAGATAACGTTCTTTTATGAAAGGGTCTTTCGTTATCGCAGCGAGAGCTAATGGCTTTGTAGCCAATTGTTCTAAAGCAAGCGTATCTACTGTCGATTCGGATAAATAGTCTTCACTTGCTGAAACCGTTGCATCAAGCTCTTTTGCATACGCCAAATAATCAAGTGCTTCTGTATTTTTTGTTTTCTTTAAATAGCTTTGTAAAGATTGTCCCGTGTCATAAAGCGACGAAAGGATATTCTTTCCAGAAACGTTTCCTTTACAATAGTCACTCCAAGCCTTCTGATTGACTTGTTTAGCCACATCAAGGGTATCGTCATAATTATCTTCATCGTAAAAAAAGCTATTCGATAGATAATAACGTTTGTCGCCAGCCTGTGTATGGCTACTTTCGGGCATAAAAAAACTTAGGAATTCATCGTAGTCAGCCATACCTGGGCCACACGCAAGAAGTGTGAAGATGGCTAAAATCTTAGCAGACTTACTTGACAATCTGAAATAGTTGTGAAATTTGTTCATTGGAATAAAGAGCTAAACTGGACGGATCGAGATGATATAAGGCAAATGTAAGTTTTTGATTCGAGATTTTTTTACTTAATAAAGCACTTCCTTTCAAAAGGTTATCAAAAGGTACTTCCTCTATCTTGATTACATCGCCTTTACGAAGTGATATTCCCAAAGCATGAGTATCCTTGAGCAACATAAATTGGTGATTGTTGAGCGAACTAAGAGGCAAAGCTTTGCCCAATAAGTCTTTCTCGCTCAAATTATTGATGAAATACAAAAAACGATTATTTCGATAAACGATTCCCCAGTGGAACAATGGCATCACTAAATCTAAAGAAAGAGGATAACGGTCTAGTTCATCAATATATTTCGTTAATACCGCAGGGTCATAGATTGAATTGGAATTTCCGAGCAGTTTCCAGTCCGCCATGTTATAACTCATTAACATTCCCCTGTGAACTGGAGGTACTCCTGTGATGGTACTGTACTTAATTTGATGCAAGCGAATTGTAGCAGACAAAGACGACGTTTTAGACTTCAAATGAGTTAATAAAGAAAAATAGTTTCGCTTTGTTGACTTTGTCCAATCGCAATCTATTTGTAGTTCTTTAACCCCTGGCTCATTCAGTCCAAAAGTAGTTACTTGAAGCTCATGTACTCGTTGAGCAATTCGTTCAGCAAGCATTAGTACTTGTTGCTTCGTTAAGTTCGATAAAGTTTGATTAGTGATATATACGACGGGAATAATCTTCGTTCCAACAGGAATGGGCGAAGATTTTGTCACCAAAGCTTTAGCAATAGGTTTATGAGAAATGGGATCCCAATCAACGTCAAAAAATTTAACGTAAATTACTTTTACACGATTAGCTACAAGTATCTTTTTTTCACGTGATGAAAGTTGAAAGTTTGTTTTCCAATAGTAAAACGCAGGGCTTACCTCCTTTGCTGGTGTATTTTCTGAACACGAAAATAGCACAAAACAACCTACCAGAGATAGCCCAATGCCAATACTATTTTTTAGAAACCATCGACGATGTAACTTCATTAAGAATTCTGATTTTATCTTGGAAATCGCCCTTAATAGATTTTCTAATTTCACGTAAATTTTCTAATAATGTTTGAATATCACTCGGTATAATATCATCCAAGAACTCCCTCATTCGTTTAGCCATCGTTGGCGATTTACCATTGGTTGATATGGCAATTTTCAAATCCCCTTTCTGAACGATTGACCCTAAATAAAAATCGCACAAATGAGGAGTATCCGCTACGTTACATAACAAATGCCGACTAGCGGCAACATCCTTTATACGAGCATGTAAGGTAGGGCTATCTGTTGCCAAAATTACCACATCTTTCTCCTCCAAATCAGCCCATTCAAAATTACGTTCTTGTAAAATTACCTGAGGATAATCCTTTACAAAATCTAATAATTCTTGACGGAACATTCCTGCAACAACCGTCACCTTTGCCTCTGGACTATTGACTAATACAGCCGCCAATTTTTCTAATCCGACATTGCCTCCACCAACAATCAATAAGTTAAGCGATTCTAACTTTAAAAATATAGGAAATAATTTATTTTGACTCTCCATCATGTTTTATTTTCGATACTATTTTTTAAGCTTATTTCAGAAATAAGCTGTATTTTAACAAAAAGATAACCGCAACAACGTCAAGAAAGTTACAAATATTCTGTAAAAGTCGCTAATTCAGGGAAATCTAATCCAATCGAAATAGCAGAAACTTACTTTTTTTAAAACCGAATAAAAACTTTAAAAACTTTTCTATGGTTAATCGCTTTTCTTAGATTAAATTTACCTGACTAAAAACTCTAATGCAGTGGAGTACGGCTGTTCAATTGAGGCATTTTAGTTTTAAGAATTATTCATGTGTTCGGATTTTGATCTTAACCTAAACTTTTTCTCTAATCATATACCCTATGAGCACCATTACTCAGAAATCTTTTTTTGCTTTGTTGTTCTTAGCGTCATCGCTATTTTCATGGGCAAAAACTTCATCAGTAAGTGATGACAAATTACCTTATAAATCAGGTACCATTGCTGTACCTACTCCACCTACAATTATAGGTGCGACACCAGAGTCTTGTGGGTACCAGTTTGCTAATGACCCAACAAGTTTCGTTAAGTTGGTGCTTAGTGGTTGTGAAGGAAGAACACCAAAATGGTATGATTCAAATGGAATTGTGCTTGCCGAAGGGAAAAACCCTTTTTTCATTTCTATCACTGCCGATAAAACGGTATACGCAACTTGTACTGATGGTGACGGAGAGAGCTTACCTTCTGCTCCTATCGTAGCTAAATACGTAAAGGCTCCCGCTACAGCTCCATCAATTACGATTGATGGCGACAGTAAATATAGTGTTAAATGTGAGGGTCAGTTAATGACATTGAAATCTAGCGAGACGAACCCTAGCTATGTGTACGAGTGGATTCAAAGTCCAACGAGCCTTCCTGGCGGACAGATCACTATTTTTAGAGACGGTGCTGGTTATGGTTACGGGCAAGGAACGTCCACACTCACAACCGCCGTTGGTGGTAGTTTTCACTTAATGCTATACTCACCAGAATGTCCTGCGGTGAAACGTTATGCGACCAACAATGTGTATGCTAACTTTTTAACAAATCCGTCAAAACCAAAAATCACTGGCGATTCTACTTTCTGTGGAGATAAGTCAACCAATTTGAATGCATCTAGTATCCGTGCTGGCTCTAGTGTCTTTAATGATAAAATGACTTTTAATTGGTACTTGAATGGCATTAAGCAAGACTCTGTTAAAACGAGTTCTATCAGAAATATTACCGTAACTACTTCAACGCAGGTTCAAGCAATCTATATGCAAGAAGGACAAACATGTGTTTCTCCTTTATCTGATACTTATAAAGTTAGAGCATTAGAAGCGTCACCAAAACCTACTATTACCGCATCAAAGAAAGGAGCAGCAATTTGTCAAGGAGACAGCTTAACATTAGTATCAACGACTGCATTCGCTTACAAATGGAATACAGGAGTCACAACCGCTACTATTGCAGGCATTAAAGCTAAGGCAAAATATACGGTTCAAACTTATAGCAAGGATGGATGTATTTCTCCAATGTCAGATACCGTAAGTATTACTGTTTACACAAGACCTGTTAAGCCAAGCATTACTTCTTCTAAAGCGAACGCAACAATTTGTCAAGGAGACACATTGAGCTTGACATCAAGTGCTGGTTTCAAATACTTGTGGAACAATGGAAGTACTAACCGTATTATTGCAGGAATCAATAAGGTAGCAACTTATAGTGTACAAACAATTGACACAAACGGCTGTGTCTCGGATAAATCTGATTCATTAGTAATAAAAGTAAATGCTTTACCGGCAAAACCAGTTATCACTGCTAGCGGAGCTACTTCATTCTGTGATGGATTCTCTGTTACCTTAACATCTAGTCCAGAGCTTTCTTACTCTTGGAGTAATTTAAGTACTACTCGCAGCATTGATATAACAAAAAGTGGTGTGTTCTCATTAACAGTAAAAGATGTAAACGGATGTGTGTCTCCTAAATCAGATGCAGTAACCGTAACGGTTTTTGCACTTCCAGCAAAACCAACCATTACAGTTAAAGGGCAAACAACTTTCTGTGCTGATAAATCTGCTACTCTTGAAGCATCTGATTTAACAAATGGAGAGTTAACGAAATTCAAATGGAATACTAACGAAGTTTCAAAATCAATTACGGTTAGAAACTCTGCTCCTTACAACGTCGTGGTAATTGACCCACGTGGTTGTGTTTCACCAGTATCTGATGTAGTAACTATCACAGTACTCCCGCTACCTGCGGCACCAACTATCGCATTTGACGGAGCAGATTTTGGAGGAAAATCATCGGCTATTTTCTGTGCAAGAGATAATACAGATTACACTAAATTAAATGGTGTAAACATGATTGCTACTAGTAATTTTGAAGTAACTTGGAGTGATGGAACCGTAGGAAAAGTACTAAGTGCAGTTAAGAAATCTGGTGATTATACGGCAATAGCTACTCAGAAATATACGGATGGTAATGCTTGCGTATCGTTGAAATCAGCAATATTAACTGTATTAGTAAAAGAAAATCCTGATGTAGTTGCTTCTGGAGCAACAATCACCAAAGATGGTTCGTTTATTTTAAAAGCAGTAAACTTCCCTGATGGAGGAAACTATGAATGGAAATATAGCGGTGCTGTTGTAACAGATGCTAATAATGCCGCCGTAACGACTGCAAGTGTGAAAGTATCTAAATATGGAGACTACATTGCTAGAAGACAAATTGTTTATACTGTGCCTGCTCCAATGAATCAGTTAGTTTGTTATTCAGATTATGTAAAACCTTTCACATTTAAAGAAGATCCTGACTTCAAAGGTTTATCAATTTATCCAAACCCTGGTAACGGAGCCTTTACATTAGAATCATTGGATAATCTTAAAAATGTTGAAGTCTCAATTTATGACTTATTCGGTAGAATCATTTGGTCTAAAACATTTACAAGTCTTACAACTAAAACTCCTGTTGATTTAACTAACCAACCAATAGGAACATATTTATTACGTTGTAAAGCAGATGGTTTCGATGTCACAAAGAGAATCATTACGAATAGATAACATATAGTTTGTATAAAAAAGGGGCTACTTTACGATAAAGTAGTCCCTTTTTTATGGGTAAATTTTCCTACTTTTTCCCCTTCCACGAAATCATCAATACGCCTCCTAATACAATTATAGTTCCAATTACTTGCCATACATTAATTTTTTCTCCTAAGAAAGAAGAAGCCATTACAATGGTAGCGACAGGACCTATACTACCAATAATGGACGCATTAGAAGAACCTATTCGCCGAATACCTTCCGAAATCATAAACGAAGGAATCACCGTTGTAAAAATGGCCATTACGATAGATAAGCAGTAAACTTCCATAGGCAAACTAAATAAACCATGTCCCACACTTATCCAATAATGGATTACAACCATCCCCGTTGAAATCAACATGGCATAACACGTAAAACGCTGTGGCCCTACTCTTGGAATCATCTCCCCACTTCCCATCAAATACAAGGCATAAGTAAAGGCACTCAAAAAAACCAATGATGCACCAATGATTACGTTCTTTTGCATCCCAATCTGTAAATCTGGGATGAAGGCAATAAACACCCCGATGTAGGTAATAACTAACGCTAGATATTGTATTTTTTGAATCTTTTTATTCAAGAAAATACCAGATAAAATTACCACAATCGTTGGATAAACAAACAGTACAATTCGTTCGATGGCAGCGGTAACGTAGCTCAAACCCCAGAAATCAAAAATAGAAGCTAGGTAATAACCCACTAAACCAATCAGTAACATCCAAATCCATTCCTTCTTGCTTAGTTTGGGAACATCTTCCTGTTTTCTATTTTGAAAAAATAGAATTACGAGATAAAATGGTGCAGAAAATAACATACGCAATGCCAGTAAGGAAACAGCATCGGCATGATAATGGATAAAATTATACCGTACTAAAATGGCTTTCCCTGCAAAAAATACAGCACCTAGAAAGACCAAAATAGCTCCAACTAAAAATTTCGATTTCATTTGATTAAGCATTAGGTTTTAAAACAAAAAAGACCCTTCTCACAGGAGAAAGGTCTCTTACTAGCGTAAAGTCATTTAGCACAAGAAGCCATCCTCAGTTCCGAAGAGTGAGTAAAGCGAGCCAAGAAATTACTAAAATCATTTGCATTGGTATCTTATTTTTTACGGAAAAACAATTGAATCGGTACGCCATTGAAGTCAAAGTGTTCACGCATTTGGTTCTCTAAATAACGTTGGTAACTTTCACGGATGTACTGTGGTAAATTACAGAACAATACAAACGATGGAGCACGAGTTGGCAATTGAGTAATGTATTTAATTTTAATGTGCTTACCTTTCCAAGCCGGTGGTGGATAATTGTCGATAACCTTCAACATCACATCATTCAACTTAGACGTAGCAATTTTTCTAGTCTTATTCTCATACACTTCCAATACCTTTTCAACTGCTTGGAAAATACGTTGTTTCTCCAATACTGAAGTAAAGATGATTGGCATATAATTTAAAGGTGCCATCCTCGCACGAATCGCATCTTCAATACGCTTCGAGGTCATTGCATCTTTTTCTACCAAATCCCATTTATTAACCATGATTACCATCCCTTTCTTAGCTCTATCAGCCATTGAAACGATGTTCATGTCTTGTGCTTGCAAACCTGTCTGAATGTCAATCGTTGTTGCATCAATGATAACTACAGCAACATCACACTCTTCCATTGCTTTGATTGAACGTAAAATCGAATAGTATTCGATGTTATCGTCAATTTTTGCTTTACGTCTAATCCCTGCGGTATCTGTAATGATAAATTCTTTACCAAATAGGGTATAATGATTATCAATTGCATCACGGGTTGTACCTGCGATATCTGTTACAATACTTCTATCTTTACCTAGTAACGCATTCAAGAATGAAGACTTTCCTACGTTTGGTTTTCCAAGAATCGCAATTTTAGGAATCTCCGCATTTGGATTTTCAATTCCTTCTTCTGGGAAATGACTTACGACTGCATCCAATAAATCACCAGTACCCGAGCCACTTTCTGCTGCAATCGGATACGGTTCGCCCATACCTAACTCATAAAACTCTACCGCAGCAAGCCCTTTTTCGTATGTATCTGCCTTATTAGCCACGATATACACAGGCTTTTTAGAGCGACGAAGTACTTGTGCAAATTCCTTGTCCAAATCGGTAATCCCTGTTGAACAATCCACTACAAACAAACAAACGGCAGCTTCTTCAATTGCCATTTCTACTTGTTCACGAATTGCTCCTTCAAAGGTATCTTCAGAACCGTGAACGTAACCACCCGTATCAATTACGGTAAAAAACTTTCCTGTCCACTCTGCATAACCGTAGTGACGGTCACGAGTAACTCCAGAAACGTTGTCCATAATCGCCTTCTTTTGCTCGATAAGACGATTGAAAAATGTTGATTTACCCACGTTTGGGCGACCAACGATTGCAACAATGTTTGACATTTTGTACTTGTTTTGAGCTGTTTCCTGAATACTTACTCACATTATCCTCCACGACAATTTCAGTATCCAAGCACCTCTACGTTGATAAAAATATACTTTTAAGGGGGTGTAGTGTAAGAGAGTGACTAGAATAAAGCCATTCATTTTGTATATAAAGTTTTGTTTCTTAATGAAATTCAACCTTAAATTCTTCTATTAATTCAGCAATTTGAATGCTGTTGTATTTTCTTGAAAAGTGAACAGGAATTGCATCTTTAACTCCACATTCCTTCATAATCTTACCAGATGCAGTAGAATAACTATGAAAGTTTTGTTCAGCTGCATGAAAATCATCTTGCTTATAAAAACTCTCAATAAAAACCTTGTCACACTTTGAGAATAGAGATTTAATCTTAATATGATTATCAGCATTTACAGCATGATCCATAATAATACCTAATGTATTTCCTTTCTTAGGAACAATAAGATTAAACAAATCTGCCGCTATATATACTTTGTTATCAATCCGTATGTTAAGAGCTTCCTCTCCATTTAGATAAGCTTGTTTTAACTCCTTAACCCAAGCACCTCCTTTAAATCCACTTTTTGCTATGTCAATATTGATGGTATCTCGCTCTTTAAATAAATAAGCAATTGAATCTATTTTGTGATTCAAAATTGTAAAACTAACTTCAAAGCGTTCATTCTCAAAAATGAGATTATCAGTCAACTCCCCTATCTGCTTAATATCCCACGTAGGAGGATTTACCTCATAAATACGAACGAGATTCTCATTAACAATTTCTCTAATTTCATAAGTAATAGCTCCTTCTTCAATTAAATTCCAAGAATACCCTCTTATTTTCGACTGAGTTTGAGCTAAAATACCATTTGGACCAATGATTGTAACCCGTTTTTCACTACCTATTTGATGTCTTAATAACGTATCGAAATTAATAAAATGGTCAATGTGAGTATGGCTAATAAATACAACCTCAATCTGCTGGCAGTCTTTAACTGATAATAAACTAGCATCTCCACATTCACAAAGGTAACTAGCAGAATGATTATCTAATTTTACTAAAATCGAAATATCTTCATCGACTTTACTTTTTAATTCGGAAAAAAACATTGCATGGATAACTTAATAAGTTGACACACTCCTAATTCCTTAATCCTGACTATAACCAAATGATTTTAATTTTTGGGCTTTTTGTCTCCAATCTGGTTCTACTTTGATAAACTGTTCTAGGAACACTTTTTTACCAAAAAACTTCTCCATTGCTTCACGAGCTTCTGTTCCTACTTTTTTGATAGATTCGCCTTTATGACCAATCAAGATAGCCCGCTGAGTAACTCTTTCAACATAAATTTCAGAAGCAATTCGGATAATTTTTTCTTCTTCTTTGAACGAGGTAATCACAACTTCGCACGAATAGGGAACTTCTTTCTTATAATTTAAGAAGATTTTTTCACGAATAATTTCAGAAGCAAAGAATCGTTCTGGTTTATCGGTCAATTCTTCCTTATCGAAATAAGGCGGGTGAATTGGTAATGCTTCAATAACAGAATCAAAAATCTTGCCTACGTTTTCCTGTTTCAAGGCAGAAATAGGAATAATTGCCTGTGTCGGGAAACGTTCACGCCAATGAGCAATCTTTTCTTCAATTTGCTCAGGAGTCGCTAAATCTATTTTATTGATTAACAATAATACGGGTACATGGTCGATGCGTGCCAATTTATTAATCACATCATCTTCGTCGTACTGTTCAAAAATATCGGTTACAAACAAGATTACATCGGCATCTTCCAAAGAACTATGCACGAAAGTCATCATAGATTTGTGTAATTCATATTTGGGCAAAATAATCCCAGGTGTATCAGAATAGACTAATTGAAAATCTGTTCCGTTGTGTTGCCCATTCAAAATCCCCATAATACGATGGCGAGTTGTTTGAGCTTTTGATGTAATGATAGAAAGACGTTCGCCCACTAAGACGTTCATCAAGGTAGATTTGCCCACATTCGGTTTCCCGACAATACTGACGAATCCTGCTTTATGATTTATTTGTTCCATTGAATAATGAGAGCGGCGTTAGCGTTAATTGAGACTATAAGTGAATAAGGTATTTATCCATAGCCTCAAATTTGCTGCTCAATGAGTACTATCATTCACTTTTTAAGAAAAGACCTAAGTCAGAGGAGTAAGACTGTCACCCACTTACTGAATTTAGGGAAATGCAAAAAGACGAGTCTAACGACTCGTCTTTTAATTAGTAGCAGGAACAGGACTCGAACCTGTGACCTTTGGGTTATGAGCCCAACGAGCTACCTACTGCTCCATCCTGCGATCTTATTGTGATACAAAAGTACGAGCTTTTTTTTTACCATCCTAATCAAGGGGGCAAAAAAA
>JARXAV010000333.1 GCA_029865665.1 Flectobacillus sp.
ACGAAAAGCTGGCTTCGGTTTTGCTTCCTCCACCGCAGGAATTTCCGCTGGAGTTTCTGCTACAGGTTCGTCTGATTTTGGTTCTTCAATCACTTCTGGATTTACATCCGTAGAAGGCTTTTTGAACTTCGGACGGAAAGCTGGCTTGGGTTTCGCCTCTTCCACCGCAGGAATTTCCGCTGGGGCTTCTGCTACAGGCTCGTCTGACTTCGGTTCTTCAATCACTTCTGGGTTTGCATCCGTAGAAGACTTTTTGAACTTCGGACGAAAAGCTGGCTTCGGTTTTGCTTCCTCCACCGCAGGAATTTCCGCTGGAGTTTCTGCTACAGGTTCGTCTGATTTTGGTTCTTCAATCACTTCTGGGTTTGTATCCGTAGAAGGCTTCTTGAACTTCGGACGGAAGGCAGGCTTGGGTTTCGCCTCCTCCGATACAGGGCTTACCGCTTCTGTTGTTGGAACAACTGTTTCAGCATCACTTCCCTCCTCTTTTACGACTGGCTTTTTGAAAGCAGGTCTAAAAGCAGGTTTTGCTTTTGGCGTTTCCTCGCTCGATGGCAATTCTACCTTAGGTTCTTCCGCTGGAGTTTCATCAACTACTTTGGCTACCGCAGGACGAGCAGTTGGTCTGAAAGCAGGCTTGGCAACTGGCTTCGGATTTTCGTCTGCTGAAGGTACAGATTTAGCCGTCTGTTTTTTGAAGGCTTCTTTTTCAAGCATATATTGCTCGTATAAGTCTTTTTTCTCCTGAGCTTCTTCTGATGAAAGATTACCAAAAGCGAAGTTAAGTTTCGTAACATCAAACTCTGTAAAGTCGTAATCTTTAGCCATCGTCAGACACTCAGTCGGGCAAACCGTCGTACACAAACCACAAAAGCAACATTTTGCCATATCAATATCGAACTTAGCGGCATACAAACGAATAGCCGAGCCATCCGACGCATGACCAACAACACCCGTCGCCTTAATTGGTTCAATTTCGATACAATCCACAGGACAGACTTTCGCACATTTATCACAGACAATGCAATCGTCCATTTCGTTGTGCAATTGATAACGTCCATTATCAGGTACGGGTAATAATTCTTTAGGATACTGCGTGGTTACAATACCCGTTTTTTGATCAAAGTAGGATTCATTGCCCACAAACATTGGCTTGCGGCTTCTTCTTGCTTGAAGTAAATGTCTAAAAGATAGACTCAAACCCTTTAGGGATGACGCAATACCTTCCTTTACATTACCCCAATACGTATTATTTGCTCCCTTTTGCATGTGTATTCACCTTTATACAAGGTAGTATAAAACCAATTGCTAACACCCTCAACAACCGACCTTACCTTGCAATCTATATTCGTTTATCACGAACGATTCTGGATTTGATGCGGTCGTTCAGTAAACTACAAAACTACTTATAAAATACTGTTTTTGACCGCTTTTTCTTGTTTTTATGATAAGCCCATCCGACTTTCCTTTCCTGATACGTTCAAAGGAATAACAGAAATAGTCGCTCTAGCATTCATTTTTAAGCTTGGAAATTCAATTAAAAAAATGAACTCGGTGTCTTTGTAGCCGAACAAGATACAAAGAACCAGAATGTTACTAAAAAAAGCTTACATTTTTTTTAGCAAAAAAGAAAAAACTTTTTTCATCTTTTTCCCCTAATTTTTAACATTGTTTTTAGAAATTTCTTATCTTAATAGAACGAAAACCCTTCTAACAAAACCCTATTTGAGCCATTCTGAACTAATTCAACAAAAACAGTATAATTACGAACCTTAGTCCTTTTTTTTGTCCAAAAAAAAATATCAAAAAACATAAAAATAAGTATTTTCACTTATGTTGTTTGAAATAATAATCCTTTTCTAAAATAGTCTGCTTGTTTTTGAAAAATGCCTCTTATCCATTGGCTATTCTTCCAAAAAATGATAAAAATTATTAAAAATAGCTTTTTTTAGTAACGTTTAGCCCTTTTTTCAGTCATTTGGTACTTGTTTTTTTTCTTATAATCTTTCGTAAAAATTAACATATAGCAAAACACTTTGTCTCATCATACATTATGGAAAATACAACATTTAAACAGCAGTTTTTAACTTCTAATTTATATACAAGTACCAATGAGGTAGAAATTTTGGATGCCTTAGTAGATAACGGTCTTTTTCCAAAACAGTTCGAACGCACTCAAGTTTTCTCTTTCTTGAAGGATGAGGATTTTTACTTAATTATCTTCATGGTTAGTGCTACAGGTCACAGAGGATTTCTGATGTATAAGGTAATGGACTTTTCGGTTCATTTAGAGGAACTATATATGCTTTCGTCAACGTTCAGAGGCTTAATGAAAGCCGTGGAAGACAACTATCCGTATCGTATGGCAAAGCACAAAATAGATGAGATTATTGGCATGGCTGCAACGTTCAGAGCCTTGTTTCATAAGACAATAGATGCGGACGATTATTCGAACGCTGCCTAAAAGCATACACTTCAGCACACCAACACAGAGCTATTCCGACATGGAGTAGCTCTTTTTGTTTTAAAGCCTATTTAAAAATCGGGAAAGCAAAACAGTATTTTTTTGTTTTTTTTTAGTAATATTATCTCGCACTATTACCATTTTCATATTCTAACAGCTTATCCCCCATGAATCAAAACACCAAAATTTTCGTTTGGGCATTATCCGCTGCCTTAGGTGGCTTTCTTTTTGGCTTTGATACCGCAGTGATTTCAGGTGTCGAACAAACACTCCAACAACTCTGGCACCTGGATGCCTTTCAACACGGTTTAACGGTTTCCATTGCCCTTATCGGGACAGTATTTGGGGCAATGTGTGGAGGCATGATTGCTGATAGCTTAGGACGTAAGAAATCCTTGTTTTTCATTGCCGCACTGTATCTATTCTCCTCTATTGGAACTGCGTACGCTTACGACTGGACTATCTTCTTAATTTTCCGTTTCTTGGGAGGTTTTGGCGTTGGGGTTTCTTCCGTAGTAGCTCCCTTATACATTACCGAAATTTCGCCCGCTGCCAAAAGAGGCAGACTTGTTGCCATCTTCCAATTCAATGTCGTATTTGGTATTTTAATGGCTTATTTGTCGAACTACCTATTATCGGGTGTTGGACAAGAAGACTGGCGTTTAATGTTGGGTATCCAAGCAATTCCATCAGCGATTTATATCGTACTGGTCATTTTTATTCCAGAAAGTCCCCGTTGGTTACTCCTTAAAAAAGGAGATATTAACAATGCTCGCACCATCTTAAATACCATCGGTGAACCCGATGTCGAAAAAACCATTCAATCCATCCAACAAAGTAGTAGCCAAAGCAATACCCCTTTGTTTCAGAAAGCATACAGTAAACCGATTTTATTAGCGGTACTTTTTGCGGTATTTAATCAGGTATCTGGCATCAATGCCATTATTTACTTTGCCCCACGGATTTTTGAAATGGCAGGAATTGGCAAAAGTTCCGCCCTACTTTCCTCCGCAGGAATTGGCTTAATCAATTTGGTTTCAACCTTGATTGGCATTAGTATGATTGACAAATTCGGAAGAAGAGCTTTGATGTTTGTGGGTTCAGTAGGTTTAATTATCACGCTTCTCTTGGTTGCTCAGGCATTTGGTTCAGAGCAAATGGGGATGAATGTACCTTTTTATCTATTTGCGTACATTGCCTTTTTTGCGTTCTCACAGGGGGCAGTTATTTGGGTATTTATTTCTGAAATCTTCCCGAACGAAGTCCGTGCAAATGGGCAAGCATTAGGGTCATTTACCCACTGGTTTATGGCGGCAGCCATTGCTTTTACGTTTCCGTACATTGTAGAAACCTTTGGAGGAAGTTTCGTTTTTGCCTTCTTTGCCTTTATGATGTGTCTGCAATTATTGTTCGTCTGGAAAATGATGCCAGAAACAAAAGGCAAATCGCTTGAAAATATGGATACGCCACTTATGATGCACTAAAAAAAGAACGCCCTGACTCACATCGGGGCGTTCTTTTTTTAGTACTTAAACGAATTATTATTTCTTTTCAAAAGGTAGTAACGTAAACTTCGTTTTCACGGCAATGAGTTCTGCAATTTTAGAAAACACGAGTTTAGGAACTTCAATTTTGTGGTCAACCAATTTTACATCAAAAGCACAGACTAAGGTGATTTTTTGATTTTCGATTGTTAACTTTCCTTTCAAATCACGATTTTGGACAACCCCATGAATCGTCAATTGACCTTTTGCCGTAACATCAAACGTTCCATTTTTGGTAAAGTCTATTTTATCCACCAATTTCCCCTTGAATGTCCCCACAGGAAACTTTTCCGATTCCATGTAGTTTTCATTAAAATGTTCCTGCATTAATTTATTCGGAAAATCAAAAGCGGTCATTTTCATACTTACAACCAAATCATTGGTTGCTGTATTTAAAATAACACCTACGGTTTTGTTCGTTGCAGTGATATTTTCAACGGGAGTTTCAGAAAAGAAACTCGTTTCACCTGACTTGGTAGCGTAAAGCTGCCCGAAGCTTTTTCCTGTTATCAACACGAAAAGAGCGATTAATTTTACTGCGTTTTTCATAAGAAATTTGTTTTTACTACCACCTACGCAAAAAGCCCTGATTTAGACTTTTGTAATGATGTTGAATTATAGATTTTGGATTACTACTTAATAGCTAATAAGCTAAATCCGAAATTTCGCATCACTACTAACGATGTGTGTTTTTAGACTTTTTATCGAAACTAAAAGTACGAGACATATTGAAACCATAGAATATACCACCATCGCTCCATTGTTTGGTTGTTTGGGCAATAAATTGACGCTCAATCATTCCTCTTGAATTTGAGAAATGTAATTGAAAGACGTGTCCCCCCGTTTCAATATCAAAGCCAATCGCTAAAGAATTATGGTAATTGCTGTCACTTGGACGATTCAACACAGAATAATACTCCGCACTTATGCTCAAACGCTTATTCAGTTTAATACGTCCACCAGCACCCAAGGCAAACATATTATTAGGCGTTGAAACGGTTTCGGCTTTATTAAAATGTAGCACGGTAGGCATCAATTGTAAAGACAGGCGTTCGTTAAACTTTCTTGCTAACAAAATTTGTCCTGTATAGGTCATTCGTTCTGTATTACTGTAATACTTCATAACCGTACCCGACTCTAAGGTAGAACCTGTTTCGACAGTACTAACGGCGGTACTTCCATAAAGTGCCACAGACAAAGGACTTTTATTCGATTGACGCAAGAGTTTATATTTGGCATAAAAATCATACATTTT
>JARXAV010000339.1 GCA_029865665.1 Flectobacillus sp.
TCGTCGCTTTAGAACAGAACCTGTTCAAGGTATAACGACTTTCTTACGTGCCAATCAGTTTTTATACTTTGGCAATCATGATATTATTTTGATGAAAGTGAATCCCGACTATGCCGCTTTGTATAAAAGCACAGGTTCAACTTCGCAGAATATCAGTACACCACCAAGTACCATCACCAATGGTTTAGGTTTGTTTACAGGAATTAACGCTGATACACTCCATTTTGAGGTAAAACAACGTTAACACAAAAACGGAGACAATGGACTGATTACGTCACATGTCTCCGTTTTTTTATTATCAAGAAAACTAATTCCTCTTATTTTCCGCCAAAATGATAACCAACACCAAACCAAGAACGAATTAGACCGCTTTCTCCATCTGAATTAACATAAGGTGAAAGTTCAAAATTGACACTTACTTTGGGCATCTTATCAAACGGATAAGAACGCATCCCAACAGAAGCTGAGTAGCCTTTCAAAAGTGGTTTATTGTCTAAAGCCGCCGCTACTAGACCTAAGTTTATCCCCCCACCTACATAAATATTCGTATTGCGTGTATATCCTACATTGAGCATCAAAACGGTTTCTGTGTTCAGGGACGACGTAAATGAATTGGTCTGTACTCTAAAATCTCCCCATAATACCTTTGTAGGATTAGTGGCAACCGATAAAATACTATTCCATGGATAATAACTAATTGCTTGTGCTTGCCCTTTGTTACTGTTTATTACCATTAGCAATCCAACGACTGCCCCTACTAGATAATTAAATCGTTTTTTCATTATATTCATTTTAGAAACGGTTACGTTTATTGTCAAAGATAATTAACATCTTTTAGTAGTCCATAAAAAGTGTTAATTCTGTGTAACTTTGTAAAAATTAATTTTCTGACCCGACATCCGTCAACGATTTTCTTTTCTGTCGAACCGAATAACAAAAAATATGTCTGTTTTAAAAAAATTAGCTGGCGAAACAGCCTCTTACGGCATCAGTACTATCCTTGGGCGTTCGCTTAACTTCCTACTGGTTTTCATTCATACAGCAGCCTTTGTACCCTCTGAACTTAGTGTCAACGTAAAATTGTACAGCTACGTTGCCGTAGCCAGTATTCTTTATACCTACGGCATGGAAACCGCCTTTTTTCGCTTTGCTGCCGAAGACAAACATAAGTATTATAACATCATTCAGAGTGCAATTATTATTAGCACAGGCGTTTTTTCTGCTATTTTAATCCTTTTCTCCACCCCGATTATCAATGCTCTGGGCTATCCGCACAAAGAATTGCAGTTGATTTGGGTGGCTCTTATTTTAGCAATAGATGCCATTACGGCCATTCCTTTTGCCTTGTTACGTTTGGAGAAAAAGACCAAAAAGTTCGTTGTTGCCAAAATTAGCAATATTTTAATTAACGTTGGGTTAAATGTTTTCTTCCTGTTAGGACTCAAAAAAATAGCCGAAGGCGATTACTTAACCTTCCTTCAACCCTTAGCAAGTTCGCTATATGTGCCAAGTATCGGAGCTGGTTATATTTTCCTTGCCAACCTGATTGCCAATGCGGCGTTCTTCTATTTCTTACGTGATGAGTTCAAGGTCTTTCGTTTTCAATTTAACAAAGAAGTCTTTACAAAATTATGGATTTATGCTTACCCCATGATGATTATGGGTTTTGCGGGTATGGTCAATCAGGTGTTCGACCGAATGCTTTTAGAGGAATTTCTCCCAACAGGCTTTTACCCAGGCCGTACCTCGGAAGATGCCCTAGGTATTTACGGAAACGTCTATAAGCTATCTATTTTTATGGCTTTATCGACCCAAGCCTTTCGTTATGCAGCAGAGCCTTTTTTCTTATCAAAAACAGAGGATAAAAACTCACCCGAAACTCTTGCTTTGGCTACCAAATGGTTTGCCATTGTGTGTATTATGATCTGGTTGGGCGTAAGTTTAAATACCGACTGGTTAAAAATCCTGTTCCTTCGTAAAAAGATTTATTGGGAAGGCATTAGCGTAGTTCCGATTTTACTTTTGGCAAATTTATTTTTAGGCCTTTACTACAACATTTCCGTTTGGTTTAAGCTCAATAACAAAACCTATTTCGGAACGTACATCACCATTGCTGGGTTATCCATCACGGTTTTATTGAACATCGTCTTGATTCCTCATTTTGGTTATATGGGCTGTGCCATTGCTTTTTTAACTTCGTGTTTCACCATGGCAGCCCTTTGTTATTACTTCGGACAAAAATATTATCCTGTTCCCTACCAACTTGGTTCAATTTTTGGATACTTACTTTCGGCAGGCATATTAATTTATTTTTCGGGACAGATAACAATTTCTAACTTATGGTTATCCATCCCATACCACTTTATGCTGATAGGGCTTTATACTTGCGTATTGATTTATTTGGAACGACGTACGGTAATTCCTCAAAAAATCAGAACGAAGTATCGTTTTTTAGCCTAATCACAAAAAATAGATACGCCATCCTAAAATTTTATAGAGCAGTTTTTCAGCTTTGTAAAGATTATTTTAGAACTTTGTATTTTAAAAGAATTCTTGTTTCACGGATTTCAATTTATTCAAAGTCTTGAATATTAGCTACATTTTTAGAAAAATCACCTTTTTAAAAAATGATTTCTGTTCACTATTTTGAGAAAATTGTTTTTTCTCGTTTACCAATTGTCAAGTAAAAAATAGCACTTCATTATGACAGAATTTCAAATTCGTACGCAAATTGACTCCTTAGAAATAAAGCTAAGGAAAGTTGCGATGCGTTTCTTTGAAATGAAAAGTCAACTGGAACAAGCCTTAAAAGAAAATGAAGATTTACGCAAATTGGTAATCGAAACTCAGAAAGAGAACCAAGAATTGCAGAAAAAATTAAACGAACAGGAAAAAAACTTTAAAAAATCAGATAATTTCACTAAGATTGTATCTGACAATTTAAAAAACACAGGCAACACCGCCGAATTGAAGGAAAGGCTTGACGAATACATAGCTGAAATAGAGAAATGTATTAGTCAACTTAGTAATTAGATTTTGAATTCTGATAATTTTTTGAGTAATATTTTACCAATATTCGCCTCTCTTATTTTTGAAGTAAAGAGGCTTTTTAAAAGTAATTTTTTGGAATCGTTACTTATCACAGTATCATTAAGTACACCCTATTTTCCAAGTCATACCGAACCCTACTTAGGTAAGTTTCGTTAATAGATAAATTCTATTTGATTTAGGTACGGAGATAAAGGTACTTAATTGCCATAAACCTTGGTCTGGTTTGTAGAAATACTAGTTTTAAGAAAAACATATACTAATGTCAGAAAAAATACCTTGCAATATCACAGTAGCTCTTGAGGATTTCAGCTTTTCGGTTGGACGTGAGGAAGAGGAGTTTGTACGCAAGGCAGCTAAGTTGATTAATGACCGAATGAAATTTTATCAAGAAACGCAGAAAATTGCCGTACCAAAGCGTCTTTTAGCTTTAGTTGCATTGGACTACGTAATGGATAACTTAAAATTTGATTCCAAACACACCGAACTCCAAAATACGGTTATGAGTAAAATTTTGGACATGGATGATTTGGTTGACTCTATTCTGGATGCTTAAAGGCAGCTCCTTCCCTTCTTTTATTGGCACGTCTGTTTTAGTTCAATTTTTAACTCTCGTTGATGCTTTAGGTCAACGATACTAAAACGATATACAACCAATGCTAACAACCATTATTGCCGCAGTAGTAGTCTCTATAGCGGCAGGTATATTTCTAGGAAAAATTCTTTTCGCTAAAAACACGCAAAAGCTAGAAGACGAAGCCATCGCAAAAGCGGCAGACATCGTTAAAAATGCGGAAGTACAGGCTGAAAATATTAAGAAAGATCGTATTCTCGAAGCGAAAGAAAAGTTCTTGAAACTCCGTTCTGAATTTGAAGAAGATTCGAATAAGAAAAAGCAAATCTTAATCCAAAACGAGCAAAAACTGAAAGAACGTGAGCGTACAATCCAGCAGTCGCAGGAACAAAGCAAACGTTTAGAAGCAGATTTGAATGCTCAACGCCAATCTATCACGGCTAAGGAAGAAAACCTCCGCAGAAAAACCGATGAGGTAGAAAAGAAAAGAGACGAAGCCGAAAAAATGCACGCTTCGCAGGTTTCTCAATTAGAGAAAATTGCTGGTCTTTCGGCAGACGAAGCTCGTCAACAATTAGTGGATGCTCTTCGTGGAGAAGCGGAAACAAAAGCCTCTTCTATCATCAAAAATACCATTGAGGAAGCGAAACTTACCGCAACGAAAGAAGCGAAAAAAGTGGTTATCGAAACCATTCAGCGTACGGCAGCAGAAAATGCTATCGAAAACTGTGTGTCTGTATTCAACATCGAATCGGATGATGTGAAAGGTAAAATCATTGGTCGTGAAGGACGTAACATCCGTGCGTTAGAAGCAGCAACAGGCGTTGAGTTTATTGTAGATGACACCCCAGAAGCAATCATCATTTCTGGTTTTGACCCTGTTCGTCGTGAAGTTGCTCGTTTATCGCTACACCGTTTAGTACAAGATGGTCGTATTCACCCTGCTCGTATTGAAGAAGTAGTTGCCAAAACGAAAAAGAACATCGAAGAAGAAGTAATCGAGATTGGCGAACGTACCGTTATCGACTTAGGAATTCACGGTTTACACCCTGAGTTAATCAAAATGGTAGGTCGTATGCGTTTCCGTTCTTCTTATGGACAAAACTTATTACAACACTCTCGTGAAGTTGCCAAATTAGCGGCTACTATGGCAGCAGAGTTAGGCTTAAATGCGAAGTTAGCGAAACGTGCAGGTCTATTACACGATATTGGTAAAGTATGGCCAGAAGAAGCAGAACTTCCACACGCTATTTTGGGTATGCAGTTAGCCGAAAAGTATAAGGAAAATGCAGAAGTTTGTAATGCCATTGGAGCTCACCACGACGAAATCGAGATGACTTCTATGATTTCACCAATCATTCAAGTATGTGATGCTATCTCTGGTTCTCGCCCAGGAGCAAGACGTGAAATGATGGAATCGTATATGCGTCGTCTGAAAGAATTAGAAGATATGGCAACTAGCTTTAGTGGTGTGCAGAAATGTTATGCCATCCAAGCAGGTCGTGAACTACGTGTTTTAGTAGATTCTGAAAATGTATCGGACGAAAAAGCAAGTATGTTATCGTATGATATTTCACAGAAAATTGAAAAAGAAATGCAATATCCAGGGCAAATCAAAGTAACGGTAATTCGTGAAATGCGTGCTGTAAATTATGCAAAATAAGATTCCCACGAATCAATATCACATACAACAAAAGAAGGTACAGAGTCGTTGATTTTGTACCTTCTTTTTTATTGGGTAGATGGGTTTT
>JARXAV010000041.1 GCA_029865665.1 Flectobacillus sp.
AACCCGTTTCATTAGTAAATGGTCAAGGTTTTAGCCTGTTTCGCCTAACACTAAGAAAAGAGATAAGTCGTTATGATTTATCTCTTTTTTTTTGATTTAGGCCTGATGTACATTTATTCATTGTTGAAGGTTTGCTATTAATAATCCAATTTTTTCTAAAAATATTATTTTTTATAAATTAAAAAACTATATTTGCGATGATTGGATTTTGACGAAAATCGTTTGTAAGTGTTTCTTTAAGTTTCTAAAAATAAATAAGATATAGAAACCTTACGAATTGATAATCAAATTCTGGTCAATCTAAAACAAAAACAATCCAAACATCAACCTTAATCAACCAGTTTACGCATGAATTCTATCATTTACTTAGTCCCAGCAATGGGAATTGTGGGGTTATTGTACACCGCTTGGCGTTTTAGTTGGGTTTCCAAACAACCAGCAGGAAATGCAGAAATGCAGAAATTGTCTGGCTATATTGCCGATGGTGCTATTGCCTTTTTGAAGGCAGAATGGAAGATTTTACTCTATTTTGCTATTCCTACGGCCATTTTATTATTCTGGTTAGGTTCAGATGAAGGAACGGCAGAACATCCAATTCATTCATCTCCTTTAATTGCTGTTGCCTTTTTAATTGGTGCATTTTTCTCTGGTTTAGCAGGGTATATCGGAATGAAAATCGCTACGAAAGCGAACGTTCGTACTGCCGAAGCCGCTAGAACCTCTTTGTCAAAAGCTCTTCAAGTATCTTTTACAGGTGGTTCTGTGATGGGAATGGGTGTTGCAGGACTTGCAATTCTTGGACTTGGAGGATTATTGATTGTTTTTTATAATCATTTTGCGGCAGGACAAGCTCTTACTTCTGACGAGATGAAAACAGCTATTGAAGTATTGGCTGGTTTCTCTTTAGGTGCTGAATCCATTGCACTATTTGCTCGTGTAGGCGGAGGTATTTATACCAAAGCTGCCGATGTCGGTGCCGATTTAGTAGGGAAGGTAGAAGCAGGAATTCCAGAAGATGATGTGCGTAACCCTGCAACCATTGCCGATAATGTGGGGGATAACGTTGGTGACGTAGCGGGTATGGGAGCCGATTTGTTTGGTTCGTATGTCGCAACGATTTTGGCAACCATGGTATTAGGTCAAGAGATTGAGGTGACCGATAATTTTGAAGGTTATTCTCCAATCTTATTACCGATGTTGATTGCGGGTGTTGGTCTATTAGCTTCGTTGGTATCGACTTTCTTTGTGCGTATCAAAAACGAAAATTCATCCGTACAAAATGCCTTGAATCTAGGAAACTGGATTTCGATTATCATCACCTTTGTAACGTCATATTTTTTAGTAAAACATATTTTGCCAGAAACACTTAATCTTCGTGGACACGAATTTACGTCGAATGGAGTATTCTTGGCGATTGTAGTAGGTTTGGTGGTTGGAACGTTGATGTCGATGATTACGGAATATTACACCGCCATGGGTAAACGCCCTGTATTGTCCATCATCGAAAAATCAGGTACAGGACACGCTACAAACATCATTGGAGGTTTGGCTGTTGGGATGGAATCAACGGTATTACCAATCTTGATTTTAGCAGCAGGAATTATTTTATCTTACAAATTTGCAGGACTTTATGGGGTTTCGATTGCTGCCGCAGGGATGATGGCAACAACGGCTATGCAATTAGCGATTGATGCTTTCGGTCCTATTGCCGATAATGCAGGTGGAATTGCCGAAATGTCACAATTACCGCCAGAAGTACGTGAGCGTACTGATAATTTAGATGCGGTTGGTAATACAACGGCTGCGACGGGTAAAGGCTTTGCCATTGCTTCTGCTGCCTTAACTTCTTTGGCTTTATTTGCTGCCTTTGTGGGTATTGCAGGAATTTCAGCCATTGATATTTATAAAGCAGACGTATTAGCTGGCTTGTTTGTAGGAGCAATGATTCCGTTTATTTTCAGTGCTTTATGTATTTCAGCGGTGGGTAAAGCGGCCATGGAAATGGTGAACGAAGTACGTCGTCAATTCCGTGAAATCCCTGGAATTATGGAATATAAGGCAGAACCAGAATATGAAAAATGTGTGGCAATTTCTACACAAGCTTCTATTCGTCAAATGATTCTTCCTGGAGCAATTGCCTTGATTACTCCTGTATTGATTGGCTTTACTATGGGGCCAGAAGTATTGGGTGGTCTATTGGCAGGTGTAACGGTTTCGGGTGTATTGATGGGTATCTTCCAGTCGAATGCGGGTGGTGCTTGGGATAATGCCAAAAAATCATTTGAAAAAGGGGTAGTCATTAATGGCGAAACGTATTACAAAAAATCAGAACCACACAAGGCATCCGTAACAGGTGATACCGTGGGTGATCCGTTCAAAGATACGTCTGGCCCTTCGATGAATATCTTGATTAAATTGATGTCTATCGTTTCGTTGGTAATTGCTCCATACATTGCAGTTGATTCTGCTAATTCGGCTTGTTGTGCGGATATGAAAGGGGCTGCTTGTTGTAAAGATAGCACCATGATGCACGGTCACGAAGGAATGAAAATGGCTGGAGCCGCTGCGGCAAGTTTAGCAATTACGTCAACCGATGGCAAAGAAGTTACCTTAGAAAACATCGGTAAAATTGAAAGTGATTTAGTGGAATTTATCAAATCTGATAAAGCGGTAGATAAAACAACATGGTTTGATTTCGATAACTTAACCTTTGAAACGGGTAAAGCGGTACTGAAACCAGAGTCGCAGAATCAGTTAAAAAATATTGCTGAAATCTTGAAAGCCTACCCGAAAGTAGCCTTGAAATTAGGAGGTTATACGGACAATACGGGTGATGCAAATGCCAATTTAAAACTGTCTGGCGATAGAGCAAAAACGGTCGAGTCAGAATTAGTTAAGTTAGGTGTTGAGGACGCTCGTTTAGAAGAAGAAGGGTATGGACAAGAACACCCAATAGCTGATAACGCAACTGAAGAAGGACGTGCTGCAAATCGTCGTATTTCGGTACGAGTGACAGCGAAGTAATCAGATGAGTATAAGGTGAAAAGTTTATGAGTTTAACGTGTCTTTAACCCTTATTCGTCAAGCTTTCGCAAAAGTCTAAAGTGATAACCCCAACCCTGAAAGTGGTCGAAGACCCTGTCAGGGTTGGGGTTATTGTTTTCAATACCCAGTTCAGAGAGTAAAAAGTTTAATGTTTAAAGCACTTCACTATTTCTATATGCTGTTTTTTAGACTTTTAACTCCTAAACGTTCAACTTCTACACGATCCTAAAGGCATTAAAAAAAGCGTTATTCCATAAGAATAACGCTTTTTACACTATACCAAATATTATTATGATAACCACAAATACTGGTTTCTAAGTCTTGTTTCTCTAAAATTCACTACTGTAATCGTAGTGTACTAAATAATGACACAAAATTAAGTATAAATAATCATTTTTAAAATAAGTACAAATACTTAATTACTCTATAATCTTAACGTTTTTTTCTGTCTTGTGTTGTTTTCTAAGCTCTTTTGTAGCTAAAATCATATTGAGAATAGCCAATTCTGTTTCTTCCCAATGGCGAGTCTTTAAGCCGCAGTCAGGATTCACCCACAGATTTTGAGCGGGTAATACTTGTAGTGCTTTTTCAAGCAAAAAAGTAATTTCCGCTACACTTGGAATTCTTGGGGAGTGAATGTCATAAACTCCTGGCCCTATTTCGTTTGGATAACTAAAGTTAGTAAAAGAACTTAATATTTCCATCTGTGAGCGTGAAGTTTCTATCGTAATTACGTCGGCATCCATACGAGCAATGTCTTCAATGATGTCATTGAACTCCGAATAACAAACATGCGTATGAATTTGAGTGCTATCCTGTACTCCTGAAGCCGATAGTTTGAAGGCGCTAACAGCCCATTTGAGGTAATTCGCCCAGTTTTCTTGACGAATTGGTAATCCTTCACGAATCGCTGGTTCGTCAATTTGAATGATTTTAATACCTGCTTTTTCTAAATCAAGTACCTCGTCACGTATTGCAAGAGCTAACTGAAATGCGGTTTCGCTACGAGCCTGATCGTCACGTACAAACGACCACTGTAAAATTGTGATTGGCCCTGTTAGCATTCCCTTCATTAACTTGTCGGTATGAGACTGTGCCAGACTCGACCACTTCACCGTCATAGGAACAGGACGATCTACATCGCCATAAATAATCGGTGGTTTTACGCAACGACTACCATAGCTTTGTACCCAAGCGTGTTGGGTAAAGGTATAACCAGCCAATTGTTCTCCGAAATACTCAACCATATCGTTTCGCTCAAACTCTCCATGAACTAGTACGTCCAATCCAACGGATTCTTGCCAACGGATAGAGTCCACGATGGCATCTTCTAAGCGAGCTTCATAGTCTGCTAAAGAGATAGTCCCTTTTTTATAACTAGCACGTAATTGGCGAACTTCGTCTGTTTGTGGAAACGAGCCAATGGTTGTGGTCGGGAAAAGGGGTAGGTTTAGTAACTCCTTTTGTATTTTCTGACGAATAGCAAATGTACTGTTACGTTCAAAATCGGTTTCTTGAATAGCTTTTACACGTGCTTTTACTTCAGGCTTATGAATTAGAGGAGATTTTTGTCTGTTTTGAATCGCTGCTTTATTGGCTACCAAGGCTTCGTGTACCAACGGAGCCGTTTGTTCGTTTGCCAATTGGGCAAGGGTCACTACTTCCGTTAATTTCTGCTTGGCAAAAGCCATCCAGTTTTTGATTTCAGTACTTAAAACCGCTTCATTCTTTTCAAGTTCCAAGTCAATCGGACTATGTAGCAATGAACACGAAGGGGAAATCCAGACACGGTGTTCGCCAAGTTCCTTAACTGCTTCTTGAATGATACGTAATGAATTAGTGAAATCATTTTTCCAGATATTTCTGCCATCTACCACGCCCAAGGATAAGACTTTGGAAGAACTAAGGAGTCGTGAGTCTGCTAGTAAATCCTGCAATTGGGATGGACAACGGACAAGGTCTATTTGGAGTACATCTACGGGTAAACTGACCGCAACGCCAAGGTTATTTCCATAACATTCAAAGTAGCTTGCCAGAACAAGTTGTACGTTAGGTACAGCCTGACGAATGTGCTGATATGCTTTTTGAAAAGCAATCTGTTGGTCTTCGTTAAGGTCAAGAGTCAAACAAGGTTCGTCCAACTGAACGGTGATTACGCCTTTTGCAGCAAGTTCTGTTAGTATATCAACATATACAGGCAAGAGTTTTTCCAGTAAGTCCAAGCGATTAAAGTCTGCTTCTTTTTCTTTACCGAGTAAAAGAAATGAAACTGGACCTAATAAGACAGGTTTCGTCTGGATTCCAAGAGCTTTGGCTTCTTCAAATTCAAGAACTATTTTATCTGAGCAACGACTAAATGTCTGGTTTTTAGTGAATTCAGGAACGATGTAATGATAATTAGTGTCAAACCATTTAGTCATTTCCATCGCATGAATATCAAGTCCATCCCGTTGAAAACCACGAGCCATGGCAAAGTAGAGTGCTAATTCATCTGTTTGGTTGGCAGCTAAAGACGCATAGCGAGGAGGAATAGCACCCACTAAAAGGGCGGTGTCTAAGACATGATCGTAGTATGAAAAATCATTAGAGGGAATCAAATCAATCCCTGCTTCTTGTTGGCTTAACCAGTTTGTTTGGCGTAGTTGCTTTGCCACTGACCGCAATTCTTCCTCAGAGATTTTGCCTGCCCAAAACGATTCGCACGCTTTTTTTAATTCACGTTTGCTACCTATTCGTGGATAGCCTAAGTTGGTTGTTAACATGATTTTTGTTGTTTTAAAACCATAAGTCATGCTTTATTGGCAAGTCTCCTGGCTTGTAACAGTGTCGTTCGCCCTTCTCATTTCCAACGAAACAATGGGCATTATTGAACGATACTTTCCTTACGTATTTCAAAGGCGGTTACTTACAGTAGCACGAACTGCTCGTGATTTACACACGATTCCTTATTAATCTTTGTCAGGTAATCTTGACAGAACCAATAAATACAGGCTTATGTTGTTGTTCATTGCAAAGGTATGGAGGTTTCTTTTTTGATTAATTGTATTATCTATATTTTTAATTAAAATTAGATGTATTGACTATTATTAAATATAGTTTTAGATAAATTAGTTATTATTTGTTTTAATTTAAAATATTATATCTTTTGGGTAGCTATAAAAAGAATGAAGCCACTCAACGAGCGGCTTCATGTACAATTCTAATCCGAATATATATAATCTTAGGTTATATCAATCTTAATGAAACTGTTCTTCTTCTGTTGAACCTTTCAAGGCATTTGTAGAAGATAAACCGCTTGTTACAATGGTTTGAACTGCATCAAAGTAACCTGTTCCTACGAAAGATTGGTGTTTCACCGCTTTGAATCCTTCAGATTGTAAAGCGAATTCTCTTTGTTGTAATTCAGAGAAACCAGCCATTCCACGGTCAACATACGCTTTAGAAAGTTCAAACATTCCCGTATTCAAGGCGTGGAAACCAGCCAACGTAATGAATTGGAATTTGTAGCCTAAGTCAGCAATTTGTTCACGGAAGGTCATCATTTGTTTTACATCCATGAATTTAGCCCAGTTGAATGATGGCGAACAGTTGTAAGCTAACATTTGGTTTGGATATTTCTCCTTGATTGCTTGAGCAAACTCACGAGCTAAGCCTAAATCTGGATTACCTGTTTCCATCCAGATTAAGTCAGCATAAGGAGCATAACTTAAACCACGGTCGATACCCTGTTCTAATCCGTTTTTCACATTAAAGAAACCTTCGTTTGTTCTTTCTTGAGAAACGATAAATTTGCTATCACGAGGGTCAATATCAGAAGTAATCAAGTTTGCCGCTTCAGCATCCGTACGAGCAATTACCAAAGTTGGTACGCCCATAACGTCAGCCGCTAAACGTGCTGCTACTAATTTGTTGATGGCTTCTTGAGTTGGTACTAATACTTTTCCGCCTAAGTGACCACATTTTTTAGCTGATGATAATTGATCTTCGAAGTGTACACCCGATGCACCTGCTTCAATCATTTGTTTCATCAATTCAAAAGCGTTCAAGTTTCCACCGAAACCAGCTTCAGCATCTGCCACGATTGGAGCTAACCAATATTTGTCGCCATCTCCGCTTGTGCTTTGGATTTGATCTGCACGCATCAAGGCATTGTTGATTCTTTTTACTACCGCAGGAACAGAGTCAGCAGGGTACAAGCTTTGATCTGGATACATATTGCCAGATAAGTTCGCATCTGCCGCTACTTGCCATCCCGAAAGATAAATTGCTTTCATTCCAGCCGCTACTTCTTGAATCGCTTGGTTTCCTGTTAATGCACCTAAACCAGCAACCCATTGGTCTTCGTTCAACATTTTCCATAAACGTTCAGCACCAAGACGAGCAACGGTATGTTCAACATCGAATGAACCTCTCAAGTTGATTACATCTTCTGCTGTATAAGGACGTTCGATACCGTTCCAACGTGGGTTAGTTGCCCAATCTGTTACTAATGCGTTAATTCTTTCTTGACGTGTCATAATTGTATGTGATTTTACTTGTTAAATAATTGGATAGTTTACTAAATGACTAAAATGC
>JARXAV010000139.1 GCA_029865665.1 Flectobacillus sp.
CTTTTGGTTCGATTCAATCAGAGATAGCTTATTGGAACTTTTTGCAAAAAGCTGCGAATGGTTTGCTTCCGTATGCCAAACAAGCAGACTGCCGATTAAAAGAAATAGCCCTGCCGATGGAAGAAACCAGCGTTTCATCCAAGTACCAATGCCCACTTGTGCAGGCTGGATTGCCTGCTGAATAGTGTGCCACGATTGATTGGATGGCTCAGGTTCCCAATCCGAGAAGGTCTCTTGGAGCAGATTTTTGAGTATGTCTTTTTCTGGATTTTCCATATTGTCTTCATTAGGAGTTTATGCAACTCTAGTGGTATGTGCCTGATAGCCTAACTTTATTAAGGTTGTTTTTAACAGTTCACGAGCTCGTGATAATTGTGATTTAGAAGTACCTTCCGAGATTTGGAGCATATCCGCAATTTCAGCGTGCGTATAGCCGTCTATTAGGGAAAGGTTAATAATCATTCGATACCCATTCGGGAGTTCATTAATACTTTTTAGTATTTGTTCTCGACTCAGGGCAGAGAAAATATTTTCGTCGTTTGTTTCTTCAGAGATGCCTTCATAACCTATATGGTCTCGTTCATGGAGTGTGCTTCTATAGCTATCAATGGCAGTTCGAATGACGGATGATTTAACCCAAGCGTTAACCGATTCTACTTTGTCGAGTTGATGAAGGTTTTTGAATATTTTTATGAATGCTTCTTGAAATATATCTTCGGATTCGGCTTCCGTGCGTGCATAACGCCTACAAATGCCTAAAAGCCGCCCCTTATATAAATTATAAAAGGCGGTTTGGGCTTTGGGGTCGTTGCGTTTACAAGCAAGGACTAATTGTATTTCGTTGCTCAGCATTTAGTAGGTCAAGGGTAATGGACTTTTGTAACAAAGTAATAACTTGTTTTGTTGGACAAATTTAATAGTAATGAAAAATTCTGGATGTTGAATTTAATAATCTAGCTATCAGTTTTTATGAGAAAAATAAATATTGACATAGTGAGCATAAGTAGCTGATTACCTTTTATACAACTATCTTTTCTATGTATCTATCCGGTTAAATATGTCGGGGTACTTACTTGATAGTGATTTTTCTAACTCCTTGAACATTTAACTTTAAACTGACGACTACTTAACTACTTATAATTTATACCTAAAGAGTAGATTTCCATCTTTATCAAATCGGACAGTGTAAGTGCTTGTCCCTTGCTTCACTTCAAGTTGATAATGATTGATTTTATCAGTCGTTGGATTCGATTCGTTTTGATAATAAGGTTCGTACACCGCTCTAATTGTATTGATTGTCCACGAGGTAAACAAGGCATTTAATTCGGTTTTAAAGGAATTCGGTAAATCGTTAGCTGTTAGGGCTGCCATTCGGACAATGGCTACATTATCTTGAATGCCCTCTTCATCCACTATTAAATATAACTCTTTATCTCCTTTTTTAACAGCGATATAATGCGTTTTATTTTTACCAAAATATTGCTCAGAGGCAGCATAGTCAATGCTAGTACTAGCCAAGTAATTTTTGATGTAGTTGCTGGCATCCGTTGGTAGACTATTTTTTGACAGGGTATTATAAGAAACCTCATTTTCGATTGCCGAACACCATTGTAGAATCTCACCAGTTGAAGATAAAATAATTTCTGCCGCTTGAGCATTACCCTCTACTAAGGTTCTAAAACTTAGTAGCAATTGAAAATTGCCACTGTTTAACTTATATAGAATAATACTGGCTGAGTTGAGCTGATTATTCGTAAAAAACTGTCTGACGATACTTGGAATACTGTTGTCGTAAGTGATTACTTCCGTACTAGAAAAGCTTACACTCAGGATATTAGAAGGAAAAATAACTTCCTCTTTTACAAAGTTGAAGGCGGTGTCGTAATATAAATTAATACTGGTTCCGCCATTATTCTGGATGGTTAATTTGTATCCAGTGCTCTGGGGCGTAGATTTTACAATGTCATAAAATTTTATAATTTGTGCAGCAGGATATTTGGCTGTAAGGTGTTGCTTAATTGAAGGAGGAAGGGATTTACTTACGCCTACCAATTCATTTAAATCAACAATTTCGCCTTGATAATCAATGAGTGATAAGACTTTACCCGAAGCTGAACTGAAATCGCTTTGCCATGTTTTACTTTCTTCTAAAGGTTTGAAGACAAAGGAAGAAACATTCGGGTAGAGCTGTTTCATTACTTCGGTTGTCGCCTGCGGAATGCTTGGTGTTGGAATTATCTGGGACTCATTGACCACTTTATCGCAACTGCTTAGCGTAATAAGTAAGTAGCCAATGTAACAAAAATTCCTCACGAATTTTGTAAACAGGGGTTTCTCTATGTCATTGTTTAATCTCATATTTTTTTTAGTATAATCGAATTTTGATCGACTATTTTCAGATGGGCCATTCATAAACTGACTTCTATAAACAAAGACGGAATTTACTAGCTAAAGGGTTGCATCAAGCTAGATGTTTTTTTATTATATTTCTATTGTGTTGTATACTAGCTGATTAAGTAGTGCTAAATAGGAGAGAATTTACCACGGTTATTGTAAAATAGTAGATGCAGCGATATTGATACTCGATTTCAAGGGCGGATTACTTCTTTGAAATCAACTATTGAGAGTCAAGTTAAGGATTCTTCTGTTGATCAGCAATAGTTGAGTCCATAATTGATGATTTTGAGGTACAAGGTTGAATATAAATTTACCCAAAGAGCTGGAAGTTACCTCAACGTTAGTATTATTCAACTACGAGACATTCCACCCTTCTATTTTGGGCTTTATTTTCTTCCGTATCGTTCGGAGCAACAGGGCGTGAGCTTCCATAACCGAAATAACTAAGTCTATTTTGGTCTATTCCCTTATTGATGAGATAATTGCAGATTACTTTGGCTCTGTTTTCTGAAAGTAAACGATTTAGTTTGGCATCGCCCACGTTATCAGTATGTCCAGAGATAGATAACTTCAACCCTGGGTTTTGCTGAAGAGCTTGATATAATTTTGTGAGTTGAGGGTATGAATCTGAAGTTAGAATAAAGCTACTTTGTAGAAAATAGATTTTATCTAACTTCAATACATCGTTTACATGGAGGTTATCAAAGGAGGTTTCTTCCATTTTTTCCATCGTAACAATATGTTGGTACTCAGTACAAGTGTCGCAAAGAGCAACTAGGAGTTCGTCATACAAATAGTAACCTTCAGCCTGACTGTTAATGGTAATGGTGTCTGCTTCAATTAGGTTGAAACTAAATGGTTCTTTACCCAATTGGTTGGCCACTTTGTAGGTTTTTTGAGCTTTTTTTAAGCTGATAACGAACTGTGCGGGTAATTCCTTTTGTGTTTTTTCGTCAACGGCTTTTACCGAAAACTTGGTAATAACCCGTTTAGTAGTCGCTACCTGCTGTGCTTGGACTGAAAAACTTAAACCGACAACTAGAAAAAAATAGTAAAGAAACTGTTTCATAAATGACCTAAGATATTGACTGTTGGTCAAAGGTACTACTTTGACGCATTTTTGCCTTTATCGTTTGGAAATTTTATTGCCAGTTCCTCGCTGTCGGTTACATTTAAAGCGATTCATACCGTCTTCACGGAGGGCTTGGTGTTTGGTTTTTCTGGATTTCATGCGTTTTCGCCACATTTTGAAACTACTCGGAATGGAGTTTTTTCGCATAAATTCAATGACTTCTTTTTCTTTTAATCCAAACTGAAATTCGATGGCTTCAAAAGGAGTGCGGTCTTCCCAAGCCATTTCAATAATTCGATTGATGTCTGCTTCTGTTGTTATTTCGTAAGCCATAATTTTCTAAATTCTTGATTCGTATCGTATGTTTTTGCTTGTTTTTCGATGCTGAAATAACGGTTTTCTCGTGGGTCGTTGCCAACTCCTGCTAAGTATGCCCAGTTACCCCAATTGCTATGAACATCATAATCAAGGAGTTGCTCTTCAAAATACGCCGCTCCGTATCGCCAGTCGAGGTGGAGGTCGTTACACAAATAGCTCGCAACGTTTTGTCTTCCCCGATTACTCATAAAACCCGTCTGTTTGAGTTCGAGCATATTGGCATCAATGAAATCGTTGCCCGTTTTCCCATTTTTCCACTTTTCAAATAAAGCCTTATTGTGAATATTCTTTTTGGGAATGTGGTTTTTAATGCCTCCTTTCAAGAAAAAAGCAGGGTTATATTTTTCCATAACAAAATAAAAATAGTCACGCCAAAGCAATTCAAAATACAGCCAATAAGTTGATTCATTGGCTTCTATGGTTTTTTCATACGTTTTTAGTGCCTGATAAATCTGGCGTGCCGATAAACACCCTAATGCCAACCAAGCCGAAAATTTAGAAGAATAATCGCCGCCAACCATACCATTTCTGGTTTCCTTGTACTGCGAAATACAGCGACTTTCTTCAAAATAATATTTTAGCCGTGCCAAACCTGCCTTTTCACCACCCCGAAAAGCTAATACTGCTCGTGCATCTTTAGGTTCTTCGTTCAAGTGTAGTTCTTGTAACGAGGGTAAGTGAGTGGTAGGAAGGAGAGGAGATACCAACGTCGAGGGCTTTGCTAAAGCTGGGCGAATAGGGGTGATTTGCTCAATTTTTTTCCGAAATACGGTAAACGTATCGGGTAACTCTCTTAGCGAAAAGGGCAAATCTCGTTTGTCATATAGCCCATGCGTATAGAATGTTTTGAGACTTCCCCCTTGAATAGCAAAGCGATTACGGAGTACCTTTAATTGGGTAATTTCTTCTGAACTGACGTGCTGTTTGGTGTAAATAGTAGTTACGCCAAATTGTTTAGCCAGGTCGCAGAGCAGAGACGATGTTTCTCCTTTTAAAATAAGTAAATCTGAGCCAAGGATTTGTAATTGGGCTTTCAGATTACTTAAGGATTCCAATAAAAAATTAGCTCTGAAAGTACCCATTCGTTTTTGTCCGAATGCTGTTTCGCTAAAAAAGGCATCGTCAAAGCAGTAAACGGGAATGATTTCGTCGTTTTCGTGGATGGCTTTTGTTAATGTTTCGTTATCGTGAAGTCTTAGGTCGGTCGTAAACCAGACAATAGCTCGTTTCATTCAGTTTTTCTTTTTTCTGTTTTACATCGTTCGCTGCAATAAATAACAGCTTCCCAGTTTTTCTCCCATTTCTTTCGCCAAGCGAAAGGTCGCTGACAAACGGGACACATTTTACTAGGCAAATGTTGCTTTTTTACCCCTTTCATCTGGATGTCTGTTTTATACACTACCATTTTCAAGTGAAAAATGTTTGAAGATTCTTTCGCATTTCTCCGATTTGTCATAGCGAAGCCTAAGTCTAATCATATTTTTTCTGCTAAAAAATGGGGTACTTTGAACTAAGAAATAAAACAACAAAGACGATGATTGCAGAAAAAAAACACCTTTCAGATTTACACGTTGCTCATAGCGATTGGGCTGTTCAATTAAATTTTTATACCGACGAAATCAAAATTTTACAAGGTCGCCTTGGCGAAATAAGTGCTATTTCTACGGATGCGTCGCAGAAGGTAAAGGTCGGACATTTTGAAAGCCAGTTAATTATCCAACAAAATGAATTGGACGTGCTTTTACACGATATTCAGGTAGAAGAAGATACCCTTGTACAAAGTGCGTTGGATAATCCTGTTGCCGTAGATCACCGATTAATGACCTACGATGTCACCCTAGAAGATAGAATCACAACGTTCTCTACCTTATTTACCGATTTAAGAAAAGAAATGAATGACTTTTTTGTGGACGTGTTAGCCTAATTTGGGCAAAAATTGAGTTAATAAAGCATCTTGACGATAACCTAGTTTGAGTTCATGCTTGCTTATTGTTGGTGGTGTGCGACCTCTACTCGTTTATGATGGGTAGAGGTTTTTTTGTAGGAATAGGCATTGAGTTTGAAAAGGGAGGTAGATAACCTGTTTAAACTTTCGTAGAACCACGTGCGTAAGCAATGAATATATTCTGTTTGAGCGCAGCGAGTTTATATATTCTTGATTTTTTTGTTACTTTTTGTATCAAGACAAAAAGTAAGGCTAAGAATTTATCAAAGAATAATCTTTTTTAGAAAGTTTAAATAGCTTTACTAAAATAAAAAAAACGCTTATTTTTCCAAATGAAAAATCGTTAGCAACGTAACAACATGAAAAAGAAATTAGTAGTATTGTCAGGAGCAGGGATTTCGGCCGAAAGTGGGATTTCTACTTTTCGTGGAGCAGATGGCTTATGGGAAAATCATTCGATTTACGAAGTAGCATCGCCCGAAGGTTGGCGTGCCAATCGGGAGCTGGTGTTGAGGTTTTATAACCAACGCAGAGCCCAATTGGAAGAGGTTGAACCCAATGAAGGACATCGGATTTTACAGCGTTTAGAGGCTGATTTTGACGTACAAATTATTACCCAAAATGTAGATGATTTACATGAAAGAGCGGGGTCAACAAAGGTACTACACCTACACGGTGAACTAACAAAAGCACGCAGTACGATTGACAAAAACCTTATATATTACATTGGAACAGAGCCAATTTCGTTGGGCGATAGGTGTGATAAAGGTTCACAACTCCGCCCGCATATTGTATGGTTTGGCGAAGACGTTCCGCTTATTGAGGTCGCAGCGGAAATGGTCGAAGAAGCAGATATTTTTGTAGTCGTAGGAACGTCCATGCAGGTATATCCAGCGGCAGGACTCATTGACTATGTACTAAGAACAAGCCCGATTTATGTAATTGATCCAGAACCTCCTACACTTGCAAAACGTTCTAATATGCAGTTTATCCAAGCAGGAGGGAGTGAAGGACTGGCAAGATTGCAAGAGTTAATTCGATGAAACATTACTTGGCAAAACCTTATAGGTTTCTAAAACCTATAAGGTTTAAATTGTTGATTTTTAGTAATTTAAAATCCAATATTAGTAGTGTGCGAAGGATTGAGAAACGTTTGGTAAATTTAAATTTCGAGACCTAGGGCTTCACCCTAGGCTTAGGTATGTCGCCCTTTCAGGGCTAAAATGTACTGTCTTAGCCCTGAAAGGGCGATATATCTTAGCGATGGGTGTTAGCCCATCGTCAAAAAAAGATTTTACAAAATTTGTCAGAGAATGCTATTTTTCAATCCTTCGTACACTACTAATCCAACATTCATAATCCAAAATCTCTATTATTCCTTTCTCAAAATAACCGTAATAAGCAGATAGCCTTCTGAAGAGAGTCCACTTTGATGAAAGCTGGCTATTTCATAGCCTTCTGCCAGTCGCTTGTTGATTTCTTCGTAAAGACC
>JARXAV010000153.1 GCA_029865665.1 Flectobacillus sp.
TTTCAAAGGCATTCTTCCCAACAAGCATTCTAAAACGCCCTTCGAACAAAGGAGTTTCAGGACTTGCCCAAGTCCATAGCCCCAAAGACAGGTTTACATTATTGGCAACACGCTCCCACGTTTTTCCCTGATTACTAGAAAATTGAATATCCCCTATTTGCTCGGCACTCGTATTTTTCCAACGCAAGGAATAGAGATTTCCCGTAGTAAGCGTTGACTTTTTGTTAGGAGCAATCCAAACAAAGCTTGGCTCTTCCCACTGATAAGCAATATAAAAAGACTGATTTTCAGTGGATAATTTTCTAGCACTTACGTCAATGGTATAAGTTCCCGCCTCCGCATCAGTCAGACTTATTTGTTCAATATTATTTAAAGTATCAACCTTTTGTTTGGGTAACTGTTGGAGTGAATCTGCGTGTGGATAGCTATTTAACACCCACGGAAGCCACTTTTTGTTCCCCAAAGTCAGGGTAATATCCAGGTTATTAACCAATGCTTTACTGGTATTAACAGCAGCAGCGGGGTCAGACCAGACTAAGGTGATTTTTAGATTTTTAGCCGTTTTGGGTAGCACCAACGAAAAAGTTTTCCGTTGATTAGCTACTATAACATCCGAAAAAAACTGTTTTTTCACAATTGATTCTACCGCCTTAGCGGCATTCACACTTCCAAAACCTGTTTGAAAATCAATGCCTTCCGTTCCGATGTCATCGGCAGAATTAATCAACAACGCTTTCAATAACGCCGCAGGAGCATTCGTTCCCATTGTTTGCAGATACTGTTCCTGCATCAGGGCTGTCATCCCACTTACCAACGCAGCAGCACCCGAAGTTCCTTCTTCGCTATAAGCAACCACTTCAGGTTTGATTCGCCCATCAAATGCTGGTCCTCTTGAACTCACGTTTGTGATTGTCCCTTGTCCATCAATTGCTCCTACGGTAAGGATATTTTTTGCCATTTTAAAATTCCCTGTCAAATTCGCATAACCTGCCACCTTGTACAAACCCGTATTGGGCGTAGCATAACCAACATTACCAGAGGAAAAAATATGCAATACATTCGGTAAACGATTCGCTTGGTTATCGTATGCAACGGCTTGCTGACCATAGAAGTTTTCAATTTCAGAGCCATAGGAATGATTCACCACCTTGATTTTATATTGCGTTAGAAAGTCATCGCTTTCAGGAAAAAGGCTTTTAAAATTAAAGTTTATCAGGTTGGCTAAAGGAGCAACACCCTCACTTTTAGGAGATGAAAAACCACTGCCTAGCATAATACTAGCGACCATTGTGGCATGAGTGGTTACTTCGCCAGAACGATTTGGATTTGCCAGAATTCGACCAAAAAAATCAATATCAGTTAAGTCGGGGGATTGCTCTTTTTGCCCTATTACGAGTCCCTTTCCCTGCAAAGACGGGTAAGTACTTTTCAACAACGTAACAGCGTTTACATCAAAATTTACTTGACCGATATTACCTTGCTCCCTTGCTGAAGGATGTTGGGCAAACAACGCAATATGAAAAGAGAGCAGCAAGCTTAGTACACAAAAAAATAGTTTCATTCAGTTATATAATGCTGGGTATTTGAAATATAGTCGTACAATATAGTGATAATATTGGCTATTTCTAAGTAACGAAGCGTTATTCGTTACCAGAAAATACGCTCAATCATTCGATTAAGTTACAATGCTGATTCAGAGGTAGTAGTAAACAAAAAAGAGGCTTCGTTTATCACAAAGCCTCTTTAATCATACACACTTATTTAAAATCTTATAGCACCATGATGTAACGAGTTCCATCTACATCAATACCTTCAATTTTGATTCTACCTTTACGACCTTCTAGCATTTCGGCAGCTTCCTTAGCATTTTTAACTGCTTTATCATCAATTTTAGTAATGATAAATCCTTTATCAACTCCTTGGTAGCCCAAACGTCCATTTGGTTCAACCGAAATGATTTTTGCACCCGATTCAATTTTAAGCTTCGCTTTATCATTATCTGAAAGATCTGACAACGTTGCTCCTAAGAACGTACTTTGAACACTTGCCGTTGATTCGCCTTTTACAATGTTGGTATTTCCATTTTTGTTTTTCAGGGTAACCACAAAATCTTTCTCTTGTCCGTCACGGTTTACGGTAACTGTCACTTTTTCACCTGGACGTTTACGACCGATTAATTCCATCATCTTAGCTGCTGCTTTCACTTCAATTCCGTCTATTTTTACAATAACGTCATTGATTTTCATTCCAGCTTCTTTGGCAGCACTGTTTTCGATGAAACCACCTACATAAACACCTTCGTTTACTTTAAGGTCTTTTTCATCTACTAGTTTAGCATTCACCTCCGAGATAGAAGCCCCTAAGTAACCACGTTGTACATTACCGAATTTAATCAAATCGGCAGATACTTTTTTGACGATGCTTACAGGAACTGCAAATGAATATCCTGCAAACTGACCTGTGCGGCTATAAATAGCGGTATTAATACCAATTAGTTCGCCTTTCAAGTTCACCAACGCACCACCCGAATTACCTGGGTTTACTGCAGCATCTGTTTGAATAAATGATTCTAATGGATTAACATCTTTATCCTGATCTCTATCAATGATATTCTGACGACCTTTTGCCGAAACAATACCTGCTGTTACGGTTGATTCTAAATTAAAAGGGTTACCAACTGCCAATACCCACTCACCCACACGAATTGCATCTGAATCACCAAACGTTAAGAACGGTAAGTTACTTGCCTTCACCTGAATCACGGCAATATCCGTAGAAGGGTCAGTACTAATCACTTTAGCTTTCAACTCACGTTTATCACTCAAAATAACCGATACTTCATCCGCATCTTGAACTACGTGATTGTTTGTCACAATGTAACCGTCTGCACTAATAATTACACCCGAACCCGAAGCTTCCTGTGTTTGAGGTTGGCGTTGTCTGCCACCTCCTCCAAAAGGATTACCACCTCCAAAACCAAAAAACTCTTCGAATGGATCACCTTGCTGAGCAACGGTACGAGTCATTTTAGTTTTGATGTGAACAACGGCTGGTGTAGCCTTCTCGGCTGCATACGTAAACTCGCCAGGAGTTCCAGAAGGAACTGTATTGTTAGAAACTTTACTAAAAGCGGAAGGAGCATCTGAAAAAATAGTATCGGAAGGAGATTTTTCCAAGAATACTTTATACGCACCAAGCGTACTCGCACTACTTAATGCTCCAACAATGGCAAGGGTTTTTAAATTACTTTTAATTTCCATGACTCTATTTCTTAATTTAAAATTTTTATGAAATGGTTTTCTGATTATTAGAAGACTTGACTTTATAACTGGGAGAACACGTAAAACCCGTGGTGTATCAGTTATTATGAAAAACCTTTTCTAACTCTCAAGAGTATCAGCGTTTCGCTTCATCTTTCACGCTACTAATTTAACGCAAAAACAAATTTTATTGTGCCGTCGATAGTGGAAATTTAACAAATTTTAAGAAAATTATCCTTTCATAATGTCATGCCCCATCTTGTCACGCTTGGTTGTCAAATAGCGTTCGTTATGCGGGTTAGAAGCCACTTCAATAGGCACAGTATCAACGATTTCGATGCCATAACCAGAAAGTCCAGCACGTTTTTTAGGATTGTTTGAAATCAATTTGATTTTACCTACTCCTAAATCACGTAAGATTTGAGCTCCAACGCCATAATCACGTTCGTCCATCTTGAAACCTAATTCAAGGTTTGCTTCTACCGTATCGAGCCCATTTTCTTGTAATTTATAAGCCTTCAACTTGTTCAAAAGACCGATTCCACGTCCTTCTTGGAACATATATAAGACAATTCCTTTTCCTTCTTTTTCAACCATTTCCATGGCTGCATGTAATTGACCACCACAGTCACAACGGCAAGAACCAAAAATATCACCTGTTACACATGAACTATGTACTCGTACAAGCACAGGTTCGTCTTTTGTCCAAGTTCCTTTGGTTAAGGCTAAATGTGTTTCACCCGTTTGTTTTTGACGGAACGCCATCAAATCAAAATGCCCCCATTCAGTAGGCATATCCACTCCGATTTCACGTTGGATAAGTGACTCTTTTTTCAAACGATATTCTACTAAATCTTTAATTGTCACCAATTTAAGATTAAACTTATCCGCAATCTTACGTAAATCTGGAAGACGAGCCATTGTGCCATCTTCGTTCAAGACCTCAATTAATACACCCGATGGTTTAAAACCTGCCAAGGTAGCAAAATCCATTGCCGCTTCTGTGTGACCTGTGCGACGAAGTACCCCTTCTGTTTTTGCTTTCAATGGGAAGATATGCCCAGGACGACCTAAATCTTCTGGTTTTGTCTCTGAGTCAACCAATGCCTGTATCGTTTTTGAGCGATCTGGAGCTGAAATCCCTGTTGTACAACCATGACCCAATAAGTCAACCGAAACCGTAAATGGCGTTTCATGCGAAGCTGTATTGGTCGCTACCATCATGTCTAAGCCTAATTCTCTACAACGATCTTCTGTAAGGGTTACACACATTAGACCACGTCCTTCACGAATCATAAAGTTGGCTAATTCAGGAGTCATCGCTTCCGAAGCACAAATCATATCACCTTCATTTTCACGATCTTCGTCATCAGCAACGATGATGATTTGTCCTTGGCGAATCGCTTCAATCGCTTCCTCTATGGTATCTAATTTAATATTTGACATTGTTTTTTATGTTATTTATATAGAATGAAATTGGGTTCTTTATTCACTAAAAAATGAGCTGTTCAAACAATAATTATTTTATTTCTTATTGAACTAAAGCTAGTCGAAACGGAATCATTTAAATGAATTCATTACAGCATTAAAACTTGTAAAAACAAAGTAAAGTTCATTTCTTTGAATGGCTAAATTAATTTATTTTATTTTGTATTTTATTCCATTATAATGAGCTTCCAGACACCAAATCAAGCATTTTTTAGATAAACAAATTTAAATTTAAACCCAAAGTTACTGCTTTTTGTTTCTCCGATAATGTTTATACAAAGCTTAGGACTTATTTTTGTGTAGATTAATTGATTATTGATATACTATTTTAGTATAAAAAATAGTTTTATTGTAAACTAATTAGTTAGATTGTACTTATTTACACTGACAAATGAATGTGACTTCACACACAGTACTGCTGTCAAAAAGTATAGTTATTGAAAAATCCGTCATCGCAATAGAATCCACTATCATGAGCCAATTCGTACGATATACATCCTTATTTTTATTGATTTTAGTGAGTGTTCTACCTCATTCGTTCGGACAATGTCCAGACTTTGGTTTTGCCAGTGGTCGATTTAGCATCACTGGAACAAACGGAGGTACAACAGCCATTGGTGATGGAAACGGAAGTGCGACAGTAAGTAATAACACAGCCTTACGAATTTGTGAAGGGGAATCAATCGTTCTTGCAAAAACAGCTCCCACCACAGGAACGGTTGGCGGAGTAAACTATTGGTTAGTGAATGAAGCTCTTTACAATTCAGGAACTTATACATTTCCATCTAACTCTGCGACATCATTTGCTAACTATGACCCATCGTCAGGAGGAACTAACGTTCAAGTAATACTAAGTAGTACCAATCTACCTGGCCCTAGTTCGCCATCTCCTTATAAATATAGTGGAGCAGGAAAGTATTTACTTATTCAAAAAGATAACTCTTATTCTGGCGGT
>JARXAV010000210.1 GCA_029865665.1 Flectobacillus sp.
TTTTGGTTATACGGAGGAGGTTTAGGTTTAACGGAGTCCAACGAAACCTTTTTCTCGCCACAGCCATTTCTGTGGGGAGGAGCTGCTCGGATGCGTATTTTCGGATTAAACTCTCAAATTCTTTATGGTACAGCCATTGTCTATAATCAAAAGTTTAGAATCATTCCGATTTTTGGCTTTAATAAAAAACTAGGATCAGATTGGCATATTTCAGGTTTATTGCCTTTCCAAGCAAATGTGACTCGTAAAGTAAATGAATGGTTTAATGTGAGTGGCAATGCTGTTTTAGGAGGCTATAGTGCAGGTTTTCAGGAAATTGCTAATAACGAAAAACTACCTAGAAAAGAAAATTACCAACACGTGAAATTTACCGTAGCAGCAAACGCTCATCTTTTGAAAGTATTCAACGTGAGCCTCGAAGGAGGGCTTGTTGGGTTTAGACAAATCAAGCATTTCAATGCTTCAGGCGATAATATCAGTACGGAATACCCCGCAACAGCCCCCTATTTTGGAGCAAGCATTCGGTATATCACCAGTAAATCAAAACTCTCCTCTAAGTTTTTGCAAAAGGTAGGGATTGGGTTTTAAGCAAATGAATCTTTGAAAAAAAGAAGTAGGTTATTCAATTTTTAAATTGTTATTACAAAGAATCAGAATAATAGCTATAGTTATCAAGTGTGATTTGAACCAAATGTTTTTATTGGATGTGCTTGTCATTGCCATGATTTTCTCTAGTATAGAGATTCGCAACGCAGTTTAATAAATGTTCGTCTGATACAAAGTCAATGTCTTTGTCGTTCATTTTTATTACATAAGTTAAGACTTTCACTAAAGTACTGCATTTTCAGATAAGCGTCATTAATATTAACATTATCCTTACAACCACTAATTTTTAAAAATATGCCCTACGATATTACATTGTGTGGTGGGGGTGCATGCCCTCAAAAGAACTTTTGTTACCGATATACCGCAGAGGTACTCGGTCGTCAAACCTTTTTTGGAACGACTCCCTATGAGAATACGACCAAATCATGTGATTTTTTTATCAAAAACGATGTCTATTTTAAAGAGGTTCGAGAACGTGCTTACTCCTTATGGAAGCGAGGATTACAACGCTCTGGGAAATCCGTTGAGCATTGGCGAGAAGCTGAGCGTGGCTTTTGGAGTGAGATACATTAAAAAAGATACCTCTCTAAAATAGCCTGTTTTGTAAACGCTGTTCTGAATATAGCTTTTTCCGCTATACTCAGAACAGCGTTTATTTCTACAATAGTTTAATTATTGACATAAAGATTGCTTTCTTATCCTACTGCCATTTTTGCTGCCACCGTCCATAAGTAGGGAGGTATCTTGTGGGATAATTCCCAATGGATACTCATCGGTTTTGATCCATAATATTCTAAAAACTTACCTTTTCCTAAAAAGACATAGGCCATCGTATTATTAAATTCATTATTATTTTTTTCTCTTACAAAGAGTAAAATTTGTTTTTCCCTGCTAATGTGGTTAATATATGACAATCCTCTTCCCATGTCGGGTCGGGCTGAGTTTTGAGTTTGCCAATGGAAAATTGTAGGACTGATAGCGAAGTCTTGATATAGATGGCTAGGTGAAAAATCTTCCTCAGATTTAACTAAGTCAATAAATAATAGTTCTGCATTAAGTTGTTTATTTTCTGCACAACCTTCTCTATTGCTAGATTTTTTTTCAAATGTAGAAATAGAAAAGGCCGCAAGAATTTGATCTCTAGTATATCTACTGTGAACTTTTAATGGTTGAGAGAATGGTAAGTCGATATTATATTCTGTATAATCTATACGATCTAGTAATACTTCCATTATTTCTCTAATCTCATCAACTAGTATTGGATTTTTTCCGATGGATTGGATACTTTCTTCTAATGTTTGGAAGAGACTACTATCTTTCCAAATATCATAAAATAACATTAATGCCATTTGCTTTTCCTCGGTTGGTAAGCTATCAATTGAAATATTGAATTTGTTTTTAGCAAGTTTTAAAATAAATGTAAAGTATGATGTAGATGTTGCTGCAAGCCACTTTAGTCTAATCGCTGTCCAGATTTGATGTTCGTATTCGGGAGCATAGGAAGAAATAATATTTGCTTTACAACAAAGACGTTTCCATGTACCAAACTTATATATTAAACTAAGAGGAATATTATATACATGTATAAAATTCTTTAGTGTCAGAGGTAGTGAGGTCTGAAATTGATAATTTTTAATTTTAGTAATTAACTGACTCTGGTTCAAAGAGGTTGCATTAATGATATTATTAAGTATATTTCTCTTTGCTTTTTCTTCTAAGATTATCGAACAGCCAAGTGGCAAATGTGGGAAATTATCTATGATTTCCTTTTTAATAGGAGTCGTCGTTTTTCCAATTAATGCTCTGAATTTCCCCTCAAAATCATATTCAGGGCGTGCATTTCCTACAAAATCTAGTACTGTAAGGCATTCTTTACCATCTGAGAGCCGTAAACCCCTACCAAGTTGCTGGAGAAAAACTGTTAGGCTTTCTGTCGGGCGAAGGAATAAAACGGTATCAATTTCAGGTATATCAATACCTTCGTTGAAAATATCCACTACAAATAGATAATTTATTTCTTTACTTATTAGTTTAGATTTTGCCTCATTTCTGATGTCTTTATTACTATTACTTGTGATATAATTGGCTTTTAATCCTGCTAGTGTGAACTTTCGTGCCATGTAAGTAGCATGTTCAATACTTATGCAAAAACAAAGGGCTCTAACATCGTTGATATTAGTTAGGTATTTATCTAGATTACCTAAAATTTCACCTACCCGTCTATCGTTATTTGTGTAGATATGGGTTAGTTCACTGATATTGTATTTGCCTTTTTCCCATTTCACTCCTGATAAGTCAATACTATCTGAAATTCCAAAATATTGAAAGGGGCATAATAACTTTCTATTTAGTGCTTCTGGAAGTCTGATTTCAGCAGCGATCGTGTTGCAAAAATCATCAAGAATATTGGCTTGGTCCATTCGCTCGGGTGTTGCCGTAAGACCCAGTAATATTGTTGGTTTAAAATGATTTATGATTGGACGATAACTAGATGCTGATATATGGTGAACCTCATCAATTATGATGAAGTCATAAAATTCACTGTTATGTTTAAATACATCTTTTTGGCTGTTAAGTGTTTGTATAGTAGCAAAAACGTGCTTTGAATCTTCTGTGGTAGTTCCCTCTACCCATAACTCCCCAAAATTATTATCTTTTAAAATGCCTCTAAATGTATTTAATGCTTGTACCAATATTTCTTTTCTGTGAGATATGAAAAGTAAACGAGCATTATTATTTTTCTGTCGAAATTTTTAAAATCGAATGCAGAAATTACAGTTTTCCCTGTACCTGTTGCAGCTACTACTAAATTCTTATAACGATTATGTATTTCTCTTTCAACCTCAAGTTTTTCTAAAATTTCTTCTTGAAATGGAAACGGCTTTATGTCAAAAAGAAATATCTGATCAAGATTCTGGTAATTTTTGGCTTTCTTCAATGCCTCTCTGAGGACTTCTCTATCGTCTATTGTTGAGAATGGAGTGAAATCTTTATCTTCCCAATAGGTTTCAAATGTTTTATAGAATTTATCAATGATTTGATTTGCTTCTTGAGTTGTAACTTTTATATTCCATTCAAGCCCTGTTGTTAGCGCTGATTTTGATATATTAGAAGAACTAATATAGCCAGTGTGGAAACCTGTTTTTCGTCTAAATAAATATGCCTTTGCATGAAGTCGCTCATTTTCAGAGTTATAAGAAACCTTAACTTGAGCGTTGGGAAGGTTTGCTAGGAATTCTACAGCCTTGGCATCAGTTGCTCCCATATAGGAAGTGGTAATGATTTTGAGTTTTCCTCCTTTCTCAGTGAATTCCTTAAGTTCATTTTCAAAAATTCTTATTCCTGTCCACTTAATGAATGACACAAGAAAATAAATTTCATCAGAGGAGCGGATTTCTTTTTTGATTTCACTTTCTAAGGAAATACCAGCGTTATTACCAGTAAATAAATCGCACTGGCTTAACTTTGAATAAGGGGTTATTTCCTTTAAATATTTTTCAAAATCAACCATGGGGTTATCAATTTTTGAAAATACGCCATATAAAATTTTAGCTTCTGTTTCAATTATGTCATCTTGAAAGTCGTTATTGTTTAACTCAGATGCCAGTAGTAAAATTATTTGATTTGCAAGCTCGATTTGTTTTAGGATGGAATCTTCACCAGAAATCAAGCTAAGTGCAAGGTTTATTTTTGCGGATAAGTAGGTCGTGAGGACTTTTGATGCTTCAACTTTATCAATATTTCTAGTACTAAGATAAAAAATATTCGTATCAAGTTCGTTAAGTTTGTTTGACACCATTTTGGTGACAAGTTGTTCATAAATTCCGAGTTGTATCATAATTTAATATTATTTTAAGATAACTTTAGTAAAGGTATTATACAAATAGCTGTTAGTTAACTGGTATCAACCACAAATGTTAAAATATGTCCTACGATATTACTCTGTGCGGTGGGGGAGACTGCCCTCTGAAGCATTTTTGTTACCGTAATACGGCTGAAGTGCTTGGTCGGCAAAACTTTTTTGGAAGTATGCCTTTCGATATGACTACTAAATCGTGTGAGTTTTTTATCAAAAATGAAGCGTATTTCAAGGAGATTCGGGAAAGGGCTTACTTTTTATGGAAAAGTGGCAAGCTGTCTGAGGGGGATGCTGTAGTGTATTGGCACGAGGCAGAACGTCGTTTTTGGAACGAAGTTGTTTAAGTGTTTTTCAAAAGTTTTCTGACAAAATAATTTATCTCTGGATTGTGGCATGTCCGACCTTTCATAAAGCTATCTAAGTACCTGAAAACTTCTTGGTAGCAAAATAAGTTTTTTTACAATTTATTTCTATTTATTGTAGCGAACTTAATTGGATTGAATCGCTATGGTATCACCAATAATAATTTGTCATTTGTAGCTATCTACACAGTGGATTCAGTTTTTGAAATAAACTTTCAGGCGACCTGATATTCATGGTTTTATTCTTGTTTTTGATGGCTGTAATCACGCTTAAATTCCTCCTTTCGCCACCCGATATTCCTACTAGAACTTGTTCTTGGAAAGTACCATAACAGTTATACCTGATAATTTATGGTTATTTAATTAAAACTTAAATCCACATTTTAGCAAAATCTGTTGTGGACGCAAGTGAAAGTCCGTTATCGCACTGCTATTATCCATAAAGCTTATGGTCTGAAATGATTTTTCGTTGGTAAGGTTTCTTGCGTATACACTAATTTCAATATCCTTCTTTTTGAAGTGATAAGTACTACTACCATCTAAAAACCAATAGTTTTGAGAGCGATTATTGGGGTTTTCAATCAAATAATTAGTCGCTTCTATGCCAAATGTTAAACGATTCGATATAATAAAGTCATTCTGAAATGTTAACTCTATTTTTTTAGCTTCAGTAAAGGTGTCTAATTTGTCTGTTCTAATTTTATTCTGAGAACGCACGGTTTTTATATCAAGACTAGTTTGTAACCATTTTAGGAATTTAGAATTAACACCGAAGCTAAGTCCATAGAAACCATTTTGGATGTTTGCTAACTGATTATCTGAAAGTAAACGTACCGACTGTTGCGATTGCTTAAAGGCACTTAACGTAAATTTTGTTTTTATTTCGTAAATG
>JARXAV010000239.1 GCA_029865665.1 Flectobacillus sp.
GTTGATGAAAAAACACATGAGTCGGTATATGTTAAGCTATATGACGTGCTTCACTCAGGCACATTTTTTATTCCAGGAGATAAGGAACTTAAAAATGTAGGGAACTTAATTCAAGATATTAATCAATATAGAGATATTACAAACTTTTATCAGGCTACCTTACCGAATATAACGGGTTTACAAGATGGAGTGGGTCGTGTAAATATTACAAAACTTACGTCTAAGGAAGTAGAAGGAGAACTAGTACTTTTTGGAAATAATTCAGAAGGTAAGAAGGCAAGAATCGAATCTGCCAAATTCAGAGCAAGACTTTAAAAAATCGTTTTGAGTCAAAAAAAGACGATTTTCAAGAATATATTTAGTGGTTAGGTGATATTAAAACGTCCGTAGCGATTGCGTCGGACGTTTTTTGTTTTATAATTAATATTAAATTTTTGTATTTAAGTAAGATTGAGTAATTTTGCACCCTTAATGGAGTGTCCTAAAAATAGGTGTTCAACATATCTTGTCGAACTATGGAGGTTTTGATAATGAGTGGTTTAGCTTCGGCAAGAACAAACGGACATTTAACAGACTAACGAATAAACTAAATTAATTAACATTTACAATGGCAAGGGATTTAAAATTCACAAGAAACATTGGTATCGCTGCCCACATTGATGCCGGTAAAACAACTACGACAGAACGTATTCTTTACTACGCTGGTGTGAGCCACAAAATTGGTGAGGTACACGACGGAGCTGCTACTATGGACTGGATGGAACAAGAGCAGGAGCGTGGTATCACAATTACTTCAGCAGCTACTACTGTGGACTGGACTTATAGAGATCAGCAATACCATATCAACATTATTGATACTCCAGGTCACGTTGACTTTACAGTAGAGGTAAACCGTTCATTACGTGTATTAGATGGTTTAGTATTCTTGTTTAGTGCAGTTGATGGTGTTGAGCCTCAATCAGAAACAAACTGGCGTTTAGCAAATAATTATAACGTTGCTCGTTTAGGTTTCGTTAATAAAATGGACCGTTCTGGTGCAGATTTCTTGAACGTTTGTCGTCAAGTAAAAGAAATGTTAGGTTCTTATGCTGTGCCTTTACAGTTACCTATCGGTTCTGAAGATACATTTGAAGGTGTAGTTGACTTAGTAAACTTCCGTGGTATCAAATGGAATGAGCATGATAAAGGAATGACTTTTGAAGTTGTGCCAATTCCTGAAGATATGATTGACGAAGCTACTGAATACCGTGAGAAATTATTGGAAGCAGTTGCTGAATTTGATGAGTCTTTGATGGAGAAATATTTCGAAGATCCAGCTTCTATCACAGAAGATGAAATTTTAGCTGCTCTTCGTGCTGCAACAATCTCAATGAAAATCGTTCCAATGTTATGTGGTTCATCTTTCAAAAACAAAGGTGTTCAAACAATGTTGGATTATGTGATGGCAATTTTACCATCTCCAATGGATAAAGAATCTGTAAAAGGTATCGACCCTAAAACAGATCAAGAAGTTGAGCGTAAACCAAGTGTTGACGAACCATTTGCTGCGTTAGCATTTAAAATCGCAACTGACCCTTACGTAGGTCGTTTATGTTTCGTTCGTGCTTACTCTGGTGTATTAGAGGCTGGTTCTTATATCTTGAACAACCGTTCAGGAAACAAAGAACGTATCTCTCGTATCTTCCAAATGCACGCTAACAAGCAAAACTCTATCGAGCGTTTAGAAGCGGGTGATATTGCTGCGGTTGTTGGTTTCAAAGACATCAAAACTGGTGATACGCTTTCTGCTGAAAAACACCCAATCGTTCTTGAATCAATGGTATTCCCTGATCCAGTTATCGGATATGCAATTGAGCCTAAGAAATCGGCTGATCAAGATAACTTCTCTAAAGCTATCGGTAAGTTAATCGAAGAAGATCCAACGTTACAAGTTGAATCTAACGAGGAAACTGGACAGACAATCATCAAAGGGATGGGTGAGCTTCACCTTGAAATCATCATCGACCGTATGCGTCGTGAATTCAAAGTAGAAGTTAACCAAGGTGCTCCACAAGTAGCATACAAAGAATCGTTAACGAAAACTACTGAACACCGTGAAGTTTACAAGAAACAGTCGGGTGGTAAAGGTAAATTCGCCGATATCGTATTCGAAATGGGACCTAGAGAAGATGGTAAAGAAGGCTTAGAATTCGTTAATGGTATTGTAGGTGGTGTGATTCCAAGAGAATTTATCCCTGCTATCCAAAAAGGATTCGAAGGTGCTATGAAAAATGGTGCTTTAGCTGGATACCCAATGGACTCAATGAGAGTACGTTTATTCCACGGTTCATTCCACGATGTCGATTCAGATGCGTTATCATTTGAATTAGCAGCTCGTATGGGTTACAAAGAAGCAGCAAAAGCGGCAGGTGCTAAATTAATGGAACCTATCATGTCTGTAGAAGTTGTTACTCCTGACGAATACACTGGACCTATCACTGGTGACATGAACCGTCGTCGTGGTATGATGAAAGGTATGGATGCTAAACAAGGTGCTCAAATCTTGAAAGCAGATATTCCATTATCTGAATTGTTCGGTTATATCACTGACCTTCGTACAATGTCTTCAGGTCGTGCTACTGCAAACTTAACGTTCTCTCACTACGAATTCGTTCCTCAGAACATTTCTGACGAAGTAGTGAAAAAAGCTAAAGGTTTATAATAAGAGTTAATTCTTATAGCAATAAAAAGGGCTGTCTGCGAAAGTAGATAGCCCTTTTTATTTGTGTCGTTTTGGAAATCTAAAAGTACAAAAAAGCCTTCCTGTAGTTTAACAAGAAGGCTTTTTTATATGCTTTTAAACTAGCTTATTTTAATACATACGCTAATTGTTCTTCGTTTTCGCCAATCCATTCAGTGATTTCGCTTACGATTTGTTTCATCGAAATACTTGGTTTCCATCCTGTTAAGGCTGTTACTTTGGTATTGTCCGTAACATAAAGACGAATGTCGGCTGCTCTGTTTTCGGCAACAGGAGTAATTGGAATCGTTTTGCCTGTTACTTCTTGGCAAATCTGTGTTAGTTCTTGTAAAGAAGCACTTACTTCTACACCACCACCTACGTTTAAGATTTCACCATTTACCGTATCTATGTTGTGTAGTTGGAAATCAATTAAACGATATAAATCGTTTACATGAAGCATATCACGAGTTTGCTTTCCTGTACCACCGTATCCAATGTAAGCTAATTGTTGTTGCCAGTAGTGTTTTGCAACCCAAAGCACCATTACGCCTTGGTCAACTTTTCCCATTTGCCAAGGACCTGTTAAGACACCACAACGGTTGATAACGGTTTTCATGCCATAGAACTCGTTGTACTCGTGAATCATTAACTCAGAAGCCAATTTGGTTGCTCCATATAACGATCTAGCTCCATCTAATGGAAAGTTTTCTGCAATTCCTTTAGATGATACGCCAGAGATTGCTTGGTCGTCTGATAAGCCAAAACGAGTATCTTGCTCTACAAAGTTTAATTTCTCGATTGCCTTAATCGGATAGATACGACTAGTAGAAAGGAAAATGAAACTAGCTCCACACTTTTTAGTGTAGTTCAAACAGTTGATTGTTCCTACTAAATTAGTATTGATAAGGTAATCAGGAGTTCCGTTTAAGCCTGCTAGTACAGAAGGTTCAGCAGAGGCTTCAATAACGAAATCAACCACAGGAAGTGCATCAAAGTCTTCTTTGTTACGTATATCTCCATGAACAAAAGTCGCACCTACTTTAGCTAGGCGAGGTAAGTTAAGTTCAGAGCCTTTACGTTTTAGGTTATCGAGGCAGATAACTTCGTAAGTGGGGTAATTTGTCTTGATTTGGATTGCAAGTGCAGAACCCACAAAGCCTGCACCGCCAGTAATAAGTATTTTCATCGGTTATTGTTATGCCGCTTATTTGTGAAGGAGTGAAATGAACAAAAGGAAGCCATTTGTTTGGTTAAACGATGGCTTCCTTTTTGTAATTAATCAATACGTTTTAAGCGAACGTTTTCTGCTGGGCGAATCACTAATGGTACTTTTTCAACTTTAACCGCACTGGTATCAAGTCCGAACCATTTGTCTTCTGAAGGAGTGAAATCTTTGATGAAGAAATAGGCTTTCATAATCAATCCCTCATAAAGTGATAATTGATTGTCGTAAGAAAGGAATTTCTCTAATACTACAAATCTAAAATCACCAATTACATTTTGTCTATTTAATGACTCATAACGAGAGGTAATATCTACTTCTCCATTTTTTACCATTTCTTCGACCACTCTACGGAAATATAAGTTTATCTTTTGTTCCACTCTAAATCCAAGACGGAACGTGATTTTTATTACATCATCAGGTTCGATTACGTTCACCTTATATTCCATCGTGTACGGGTCATCTAGGGTATCTACATGGACAAACCAGAAAATATCGGCACGTTTTGGACGTTTTTGAAAGATCGAATAGATAATTTTTGACTCAATTTCACTACTACGAGCTGCATTGGACATAAAAACTAAGTGTGTAGCGTATTTTGGTACGGTCATATCTTCACTTAATTCTTTCAATGGCTCAATAAAATCGGCCATTTTAACATATTCTGTCAAACGCATTTTAATAATATTTGCTCGATGCCAGATAACCATCAAAACAATAATTACAGAAGCAATAAAGAGCGATACATAACCGCCATGGACAAACTTACGTAAGTTGGCAATTAAGAATGAACCTTCAATAGCGACATAAACCACAATAAATGCCAAAATCCACCACATATCAAACTTCTTGATATACATGTAGTAAGCCATTAATGCTGTGGTCATTAACATCGTAAGCGTAATCGCAAGTCCATAAGCCGCTTCCATTTTGCCTGATTCTTTGAACCACAAAACAACCGCAATACAACCCAACCATAAAAGGATGTTTACACTTGGTACGTACAATTGACCCTTTTGATCTGATGGGTAATGTAAGCGAACTTTAGGCCAGAAATTCAAACGAATTGCTTCTGAAACTAGGGTAAATGAACCAGAAATCAAGGCTTGACTCGCAATAACAGCGGCTGCCGTGGCAATAACAATACCCCAAAGTAAGAACCATTCAGGCATTAATTCGAAGATTGGTTTACGTCCTTCTAAGAATTCGTTATTGTGAGCAATTAACCATGCACCTTGTCCAAAATATTGAAGAATTAGGCTGATTTTTACGAAAATCCAACTGATACGAATGTTTCCACGTCCACAGTGACCTAAATCTGAATAAAGTGCTTCAGCTCCTGTTGTACATAAGAATACTGCTCCTAAAATCCAGAAACCACTTTCTCCACCATGTGGATTGGTTAGTAACTCATAAGCATAGTACGGATTTAACGCTCTAATTACGCTCCAGTCTTGTGCAATCCATAATATTCCGAAGAATCCTAGCATCGAGAACCAGATTAGCATAATCGGCCCGAATGCTCGACCAACAACCTTTGTTCCAAAGATTTGTAGCATGAACAACGCTGTAATAATCGCAATAACGATGGGTACAGTTTCGAGATCTGGATAGATTTTGAGAAGTCCTTCTACTGCTGAGGCGACTGAAATCGGTGGTGTAATAACTCCATCGGCTAGGAGGGTAGATGCTCCAATGATGGCAGGAATGGTTAACCATTTAGCATGACGGCGTACAAGGGCAAAGAGTGCCAAGATACCTCCTTCACCTCGGTTATCAGCACGTAGTATGAGGATCACATACTTGAGTGTAGTTTGTAGTGTGAGCGTCCAAAATATACATGAAAGCCCTCCTAAGACGGTACGTTCGTCAATGGCTGATTCGCCAATGATTGATTGCATTACATAAAGTGGAGATGTACCGATATCTCCATAGATAATACCCATCGCTACTAACAGACCTGCTGCGGTAGCTTTGTCCATATTCTTGTGTTCCATAATTGGAATCCGATTGTAACTTTATGAATAAATTTGTGCTAAATTTTTCTGCTTTTCAGAAAGTGAGTGGCGGTCAAAATAGTTGAATCAAATTTGAAACTCTAAAAATTACAATGTTTTAGGGGTTTTGTGATAAATATAGAAAAAACTGGTTATTATTGAAATAAACGAAGCAAATATAATATCTCTTCTGAATTATTTATCAAATATCTTTTTTAATGGCGAACGTGGCTAATTTTCATAGTAATATCCAAAGATGATATTCATTTCGTCTTCAGAAGTTAACCCGAAGTTTATCGTCTTGTTGCTGGTATTATTATAGGTGGTTACAGAAGTAAGCCCTTCGCCTTTTTTTAACAAGAGCGGTGTTTTTAAGTTTAGGATAAGTGGATGCTCCCAGTCGGTAGTTTCATAGACGATTTCTCCATTTCGTGTTCCTCCATTTATTTTGATAACAAATTTTGTTCCGTATTTATGAAAATGGGAGGTAAGCATGATAATCGCTACATTTTTACTAAAGGTAAAATTAGTGGTGATGGTAGTTTCTTTTCCTGCGGGTAAACTAAAATTGGTATTATTGAAGTCAATCATTTTTACAACCTGCGTTACATTAGCCTTGGGCGTTGTGTAGAGGTTTACATAGTTTTCACCCAATAAATAGCCTGTCGTTTTATTGAAATAATGAGGGTTAATATCAATCGAGTAGTTGGCTGGAAGTTGTAGTGCCATTCCTGCTGGAAGGGTATAATCCTGATTAGCATCTGTGCCACCTCCTAAGAAAATATGGTTAGACATTTGTGCAAATGTCAAGATATTCAAGGTGTTATCAGAATTACGTAAATCACGAATGGCATCTAAACTTGGCATTAAGGGCGAATTGCGATCTCTAAAATCATACAAAACAAGGTGATGACTATTGCTTCTACTTTTAAGTTTTATACGATTTACATAAATCTCTTCGTTATTACCTATGTTCTTACGCACGAAGATTTCTCGTTCAAAATTGGGTTGAATCGTAAATTGGTCAAGTTTTAATTGATAACCCGTTAGTCCTTCTGCACTTGGCGTACTAAGGGCTGTAAAATTGGAGTTGTCGGTCACATAACTTGGAGTTTTATCATCTAAAAGGGTCTCATCCGCAATTCTACCTGTTTGCGGTGCTCCCGCTTCAATCCAGCGACGGACAAATTCTAGTTGACCTACCGAAAGCGGATTGCCTCCCAAAGGCATTGGAGAGCCGTAGTTCTTACCACTATGATGGGCTGAATTCCAATTGAGTTTATGATATAGTAAACTTTCTAATGATTTATAGACTTTTACCCGTTGTAGGTTATCAGCAAGGGCATTCGCATTTTTGGGAGCAATACCTATCATATTTTGGTAAGCTACTCCTTTTGCTAATACAAGCCCATGTTGTGGAAAAGATGCATCCGTGCTAGAAGCATGACATCCAGAGGTAGCACATGATGGCGTTAATATTTTATCCTGAATGAGTGAGAAACTAGACACTTCGGTTGTTTGAGTAGTGTCAACACTTTGTTTACTACAATTGTATAATAAAGCTGTTACAGCTCCCATTATGGCTATATTCTTGAACGATTTCATTTTCATAATTTCATTTTTTTGTAATTTAATAAAATATCCTGTAAATTAAACAACTCAATATAAAGTAGTTACCCATTAAATTAATCCTTAAAATGTATGAAGAAAAACAGCACACTTCTACTATGTACCATAGTTAGTATCATCTTACACTGTTTTAATGCCTTAGCACAAACACCAGAAGAATATACAACGGAAGCTTCCGTTTATTCGTATGGTCGTTATGGGAAAAAAATGGCCAACGGAACGTATCTAAGCAGCCGTCACAGAACCTGTTCGCACGAATATTTACCTGTGGGTTCTCAGATTCAGGTTACAAACCTAAGTAATAACCGCTCAGTTGTGTTGGATGTCAATGGACAAAGTGTTACTAGTCCCGTTGAATTGACGCACAGTGCTGCTCAAGAATTAGGGATGTTAGGTTCACAGAAAGCAATGGTGAAAATAGTAGTTCTAAAAAAAGGGGAGGGAATAGTTGGTACTGTTCAGACGCAATATAAGGTAGAAGAAGTACCTGTTGTGTTGACTCCCGAAGAAGAAAAACGCTTGGCTCGTCGCAATCAGATTATGGAAGGTAGAGCTCCACAGCAAAGGGGATTAATTCCAGAGTCACGTCCTACCACAACAAGACGAGTGGTGGTGCAATCAGTTCCAGAACCAAGTTCAACTCCTGTTTCCGTACCGTCAACTCCATCAACTCCAGTTTCTAAAGAAAAAAAGAGAACTTATGAGTTCCCAATGGATTTTCCGACACACGAACCCTTGAAAGTCGATACGGTGCAGGGAAAGGTTATTGTTCGATAGTCAAGTGATTAAGGAATGATGCAGAATTTTGGATGTTGAATTTTAGATTTAATTTGCTAATAATTAGTCTTTTATAATAAAAAAATATCAACTAATTTTGTATGATTACTTAGATATATCGTCCTTTTAGGGCTAAAAAAACACATTGCAGCCCTGAAAGGGCGATATATCTAAGCGATGGGTGTTAGCCCATCGTAAAAAAAAAATCACAAAATTTGCCAGATAACCACCTAAAAAAGAAAGCGTTTTCGAAGGATTTTATTCCCGAAAACGCTTTCTTTTTATATGTTGACTTCAATGATTAACGTGCAAAGAGCATTCGTTTTCCTTGAATTGATTCGTCAAATGTTCCATTCTGATAGGCTAAATGACCTGAAACGATGGTATGCGTAATTTGAGAACGTAATGTTTGTCCTTCCAACGGTGACCAACCGCATTGGTAATGAATATTTTCTTTACTAACGGTTGTGTTTTCTTCTAAATCTACTAACACTAAATCAGCCCAGTAGCCTTCACGAATGTAGCCACGGTTGGCAATTTGGAAACAATCAGCTACGGCATGAGCCATTTTTTCAGCTATTTTCTCTAAGGTAATCTTCCCATCTTTGTAAAACTCCAACATCAATTGTAATGGATGCTGAACCAAAGGCAATCCTGATGGAGACGACCAATAAGGATTTTGCTTTTCAGCCCAAGTATGAGGAGCATGGTCTGTTGCAATAACATCAATACGATCGTTCAAGAGGGCTTCTAATAAACGTTGTTTGTGTCCGTCGGCTTTGATGGCAGGGTTACATTTGATTTGATTGCCTAGTGTTTCGTACGAACTGGCATCAAACCAAAGGTGGTGTACACATACCTCAGCCGTGATTTTCTTTTCTTTTAAAGGAAGCGTATTGTCAAATAATTCCGTTTCTTCCCCCGTGGTGATGTGAAGAATATGCAAGCGAGCATTGTGACGCTTGGCTAATTCAACGGCCATCGAAGACGATTTATAACAAGCTTCGATATTACGAATTTCAGGATGTACTCTTGGATGTGGGTTATCCCCGAAGCGTTCTTTGTAAATCGCCGAATTTGCTTTTACCGTCGCTTCATCTTCGCAATGGGTAGCAATCAACATCGGACTGTTTGAGAAAATATTCTCTAAAGTCTTTTCATTGTCCACCAACATATTTCCTGTAGATGAACCCATAAACACCTTGACCCCACAAACGTTTTGAATATTGGTTTTTAACACCTCTTCAATATTATCGTTTGATGCACCCATATAGAAGGAATAGTTAGCAAGAGAAGTGCGAGCCGCAATGTCATATTTATCTTGAAGCAATTCCTGATTAAGGGCATTGGGAGTTGTGTTAGGCATTTCCATGAAAGAGGTAACACCACCCGCTACCGCAGCACGAGCTTCTGAATGAATACACGCTTTGTGTAAAAGACCTGGCTCACGGAAGTGTACTTGGTCGTCAATAACACCAGGGAGAAGGTATTTCCCTTTGGCATCTAGGATCGTATCCGCTGAAAGACCAGATAAATTACTGCCGATTTGGGCAATTAAGCCATCTTTTACAAAAATATCACTTGTTTGAATAGTGCCTTCGTTAACGACTTGGGCATTCAAAATTAATATTGAACTCATGGGAGGAAAATTATAACGTGATAAGAATAGGTACAAAAATACGTAATCTGAATGAACCAACAGGAAATATGAGAAGAAAGTTATGGTGTTCATCGGATAACGGAGTAGGAGTGGAAGGAAGACGTAATAAAACTATAACTAGTCTGTCTATCGTAGGATATTTCTTGCTGCTAAACGCATTATCTTTGAGAACGAAAATTGAACATTTGTTCAATAATTCATACGTTATTTAACGATTATACTCACGTATAGTGTAATTTTAAGTATAAATTAAAGACACTCTACCGATACAGTCAATGATGAAAAAATACTCTTTGCTTACGATTTTTACGTTACTACTAAATTGCCAATCATTTTGCCAACAGTTTGGTACAACAACCTTTAGCCAGTTACCACAAGATTATCAATTATATCCACGGAATACGGCCAATTACGGAGTAATTCCGATTAGTGGAAAAACTGCTACTTTAGGCTTAACGTCCTATTCCGTCGTTGTGAAACGCAATGAACAGGTGGTAGATTTCAAAAAGGCTTCCGTAAATTATAATCAATCTATTGGCTATTTTTCTTTTGTTCCCATTCTAATAAAAGCGGAAAAAGCAGAATATAGCGTGTCTATTTATTCAGTAAAAGGTAGTGACTCTAGCCTAGTTGTTTCCAGACAAAATATTGTTGCAGGAGATGTTTATGTAATAACTGGGCAATCAAACTCTACGTCATTATTTATGGATCCTCGAACAAACGAATATTGTAGAACTTTCGGGAAAATTACGGATACTTATAACACAAGTACATATAATCCAGCAGATACCTTATGGACTTTATCGAATTATGATAAATATACGTATGGGGTGGGTAACATGGGTTTCGACTTTCAACAACAAATTCTTGACAAATATAACATTCCTACTTGCTTAATTAATGGTGGTTTTCACTGGTCTTCTGCTCAGCACCATGCCACAAGAACGGAGTCAAATCCTGCCGATTTGACAAATGGTTATGGACGAATGTTATATCGTTTGCAAAAAGCAGGGGTAGATAAGTATGTAAAGGCTTTGGTTTATCGACAGGGAGAAAGTGAGGCTTACGGTGAGGGTTCTGGGTTTACGAAATTTTTTGGTATTTTCTATCAAAACTTAAAAATTGACTTACCTTCAATTAAGCAACTATACGCTTTTCAAATTGACATTATTGACTATGCTAGTGGAGATGTTGCGGCTAAAGTACGAGAAGAACAACGCAAGCTGCCGAACACTTATAACGATTTACAATTGCTTGCTTCTGTGGGAACTGCTGGCTTTGATGGACTGCATTACAGTGCAGAAGGGTATAAGCAAAATGCGAGTGAAATTGCTCAATTGGTTGGGCGAGATTTCTATAGTGATACCAATACCGACAACATTGATTTTCCGAATATTCAACGTGCGTATTTCTCCAATACTTCTAATACAGAATTAACCTTAGTTTTTCAGAAGAGTCAACAATTGGTTTGGCCTAGTGCTGTGAAAGGGCTATCGCCTTTTGATATTTTTTACTTTGATGGAAAATCGGGAAATGTGATAGATGGAAAGGTTTCGGATAACAGCGTGATTCTGAAATTAAAGACTGCTCCTCAATCAAATGTAATTTCTTATCTACCTTCTTTAGTGGCATCAAATAGTACTATTTTCCCTTACGCTGGGCCTTTTATTCAGAATGTGCGAGGATTAAGAGCCTTTTCATTTTTTGAATATCCGATTGATAGCAAGGCTGTTTCGCTAACAACGCCAGTTGTATCATTCCAACAGGAAAGTGAAACATCTGCTATCTTAACGTGGAATGCTATTGCTAAAGCTGATACTTATTTGATTGAATTGATAAATACTCAAACAGGAAAGAGTGTTTTTTACCAACAAACTTCTCAGACAACGGTCACAATCAAGCAATTAGAACCTCTTATAAATTATTCGTTTAGTGTAAAAGCGGTTAATGGCATCGACGAATCGGTTAAGGCTTCTGTTACGGTGATCTTGAAACCGTCGTTAGTAATTGCAAATTTTAAAGGACAGGTAACTTATTACCATACCATTGCATTAGGTTGGTCGGTCACTCCTTATGCAACGAATTATGTATTGGAAAGAAAAACGGGAACAGATGGAACATATCAAGTAATAGCAAACTTAGGTGTTGACAATAAAGTATTTACAGACACAAAGTTGTTGGCAGGAATTACCTATTTTTATCGCATCAAAGCAACTGTCAATGAATTAACGTCTAGTTATCAAGAAATATCGGTAATGACCCCTAGCTTATTATCTAGTCCAGAAATAGCAAGTCAACTTCTTTCCAATAAAGCATTAAAACTTGTATGGAAAGCCGTTTTAGGGGCAACTTCATATATATTAGAACGAAAAGTGGCTTCAGGAACGTACCTGTCGCTTGGGACTCTAGGTGTATCTACACAGGAGTATGTGGATAGCAACTTAATCCCAAGTCAGCAGTATAGTTATCGGATAAAAGCATATAGTAGCCTTTCAGAATCTCTTTATTCAGAAGTGACAACTACGTTACCAGCCGTATTAGAAACACCTGTGCTTGCAGGAAATATTACATATAACAATGCCCTTACGTTAAGTTGGAAAGCTGTATCGAATGCAAGTTATTTTCAAGTAGAACGCAAAATAGAAGGGGGCAGCTATGTCAAAATAGCGAATGTCAATAGTCCTACCTTGAGTTATGCCGATACGAATTTAATTCCTAATACGAGTTATGCTTATCGTATCAAGGCGTATAGTAGTAACTCAGAATCGGTTTATTCGGAGGTAACACTTAAATTACCTGCTTTGTTAACTACTCCTAGTTTAGTAGCGACTGCCATAGATTATCAAGGTGTACAACTCAGTTGGACAGCCGTAAAAGATGCTATTTCTTATGTCTTAGAAAGAGGTATTTCGTCTAGTAATGAAGTAAGCTATAGTAAAATAGCCACAGTAGAATCGTCTGTATTGTCTTTCAGCGATGTTGCCTTAAAAGATAATACCTCTTATGCCTATCGTTTAACTGCTTATGGAAACAAAACCAACTCACCAGCTTCCGTAAGTATTGCTAAGACACCTATCATTTTAGCAGTTGAAACAGAACCTTCAACGATTGCTATTAATGCTTATCCGAATCCTGCACAGAGAACGTTGTTTCTTGCATTTAATGAGGTAGAAAACACGGATGTAACCCTGCTGAATTTTTTGGGTAAAGCGGTCTTGACAGCATCCTTTAAAGCTACTGATATGATTCAATTAGATGTGGCTGATTTAGTAGCAGGGCTGTATTTTGTTCAAGTTAAGCGAGGAGGGAAAGTCGCAGTCATTAAAGTAGTAATCAATTAATTTTAAGTGGTCGTCAGTTTAAAGTTTAATGTTCAAATATTTCGATAAACAACTAAAAGGAAAAAGTTACTTTTGAATTGAAAGATTAATTTATTTGCAACAACATCAACGGTATAAGTTTGTCCATCTGAGTGTCTTTTTTATAGAATTTCCATTTAGACGGCGACTTCAGTCGCTGCCTAAATGGCAAAAAAAGCCAAACGATACTTGACAATCATTGCTTAACCGTGGTTAAAAGTCAACTTTACCACGATTACTTTTTTTCTCCGAATGCTTCTTTTTGCTATCCAATCGTTTGGCAATCATGGAAGCGGTTGGTTTTACTTTGAGTCTCTTTTTAGGAATAAATAGGGCTTTCTTCAACAACTCTCTAAACTTCCGAATGACTACTTGTTTATTGCGTAACTGCGTTCGTTCTTCTTGCGAAACAATGAGGAGTTCGCCTTCATTATTGATTTGATTCTTTAATTTGCTTTGAATCAATGCTTTTTGAGCGTCATCTAATAAGGCTGAATTTACGACGTTAAAGCGTAGTTCTACTTTGGTAGAAACCTTATTGACATTTTGTCCACCTGCTCCGCCACTGCGTGAGGCTTGGAATTGCCATTCTGGTGAAAAATCTTGTTGTAATATTTCTGCTAAATTCATAATTGCGATAATGCTGTATTTGTCCAGTATAAAAGAAGAGTCCACCTAGAAAACTAAGCGGACTCAGATAGTATCATTTACTAAGAATGCAAAATTTTAAATTTCGGATTTAATGAACTAGTTATTAGCTTTTTACAATAAAAAATAAATAGCAGCTAATTTTACACGAGTACTTCATAATTAGTGAGTTAAATCCAAAATTCAACATCCAAAATTTTACATTGTTACTTATGGAGATGCTTATTTTACTTCTAAAACCTTAAATTCTGTACGACGGTTCATTTGGTGTTCTTCTTCGGTACACGATACGCCATCGACACATTGGTTAACCAATTTTGATTCGCCGTAACCTTTGGCAATAATTCTACTTGCTCCTACACCTTTAGAAATAATATAAGCAAC
>JARXAV010000022.1 GCA_029865665.1 Flectobacillus sp.
CTCTACCAAAGTCGCTATCGCCTTTACCTCTTATGCTCCGTGGACCTTCAAATTCTCGGATGGAAAAGAATATACTGCTACCAAGTCGCCTTTTAGTGTTTCGGTTAAACCTCAATTTACAACCACCTACTCCTTAACAGAAGTAAGTAATCTTTGTGGTATTGGAACCGTATCAGGAAGTGCGACTATTAAGGTAATCATTTTGGGCAACGAACCAGAAGAAGGCGTAAACTTGAATGTCTTCCCGATTCCAAGTCAGGAGGATGTAACCATCCGCTTAGATTTAGAAAAACCAGCACTGGTAAAATGGACTCTTTTCAACTCAATGGGGACTACCTTAGATAGTGAAGATAACTTGTCAAAAAGTATTCAATACGAAAAAACGGTCTCCTTAAAAACACTGCCAGAAGGAACCTACTTCTTACAAGTACAAGTCGGGGATAAAACATTTACTCGAAAACTTGTCAAGATGAATTAACAAAACAAAACCCCTCTGAAAAGCTTTTCAGAGGGGTTTTGTTTTTTATTACTTAACATTGTACTATTCATTCAAGCCTTTTAAATAATTCAAACTCTGCGGTATATTTTATCCAATACTATTCCTTTTTCTGTTTTTTTTCAATCTTTCCGTATCCAATTTTGTAAGACGAAAACATTCCATTTCCTTTGTATTTCAAAACTAAACTTAAATACTTACTCATGTCTAAACGTCTATTACTCACCATCCTCACTTTATTCCTATGTAAATTGCTCGTTGGTCAAAGTATTTCGTCGAATTCACCACTTTGTTCGGATAACGCTCCTACCTTAGAACTAAAAGCAACAGGTGGCAACACCTACGCTTGGACAGGCCCTAATGGATTTACTTCCTCCCTCCAAAACCCAAGCATCGCCAAAGCGACAACCTCTCATGCAGGTACGTACACCTGTATCATTGATGGTAAAACAACATTAACAACTACTGTAAAAATAGGTTCGTCTAGTAGTAGTAGTACAGGTATATCCTATTACACCTACAACGCTCAGTTATTGGTCTATGCTTACAATAACTCCACCAACATGAATGGATTTACCTTTGATTGGACAGGGCCTAATAACCTTAAAAATACCTCTAGTAGTGTAACAATCAATGGCTATGACAAAACCAATGCAGGTACTTATACGGTGGCAATCAAAGACGACTTTGGATGCAACTATACAAAATCAATTAATGTAACATTCAATGACTGTTCATACAAGCCTGTTATTTATTATAGAATTCCTGATCGAGGGCAAGGCGAAAACAGTTGGGGGGCAAGTAGTTCCACCAGCAATATATTTGCTTGTGACGGAACCAATATTCGCTATCGTGTAGATACTACCTACTGGGGAAATAATGTAAAAATTCAATGGTTTAAAAATGACCAAGCTATTGACAATGCTAATGACTTAACCTATACGAGTAGCGAGGCGGCGACTTTCTATGCCCAGCTTACGAAAGGTAGCTGTGTTTACAAGACTCAAAAATTATCCATTCAGAATGTTATTCCTAAACCTACTATTTATACGTATGACGGAAACTACACATCCTCCACTAACATCTGTTCAAAAGGCGGATTTACTACCTTATATCCATCTTCAAACGGCATTACGATAATTGCAGGTAGTCTCAGTTATCAATGGTATAAAGATGGAAAAAAGATTTATGATGGCTACTATATGAATGTAACTCAAGCTGGTGAATACAGACTAAGAGTAATAGCGGACAACTGCGAAGTAATCTCTGAGACATTTACCGTTAGCTTATCAGATAAACCCAAAACATCCTTTACTTTCTTTGCAAACAACATATTACCCGAGACTCAGAAAAAACTTCAATTGTGTACTGAAAACTCGAACTATCTCTCAATAAAGACACAAGGCAGAGGCAATAAAACAATTTATAAAGATGGAGCTGTATGGAAAACAACTACTTCCGATCAATCATCTTTTGATGTACAATCACAACCCGGTGTATACGTATTAGAAAACAAACAAGGGGAATGTACCACAAGAGATACGCTAACACTAGAATATGGAAAAGTTGCTAATATCATCCTAACCCAAAATAATGACAACGCTTGTTCCAATCTGAACTATTACTATTCAGCAAACACAACAATTGCTCCTTATGAAGGCTCAACATGGTATAAAAATGACCAATTTTATACCAGAGGTAACTATATGTTTCCCAACACTGAGGGGGTATATCAAGCAAAATATGAAAATCCAGCAACAGGATGCAAAGGAGAATCCCAAAAAATTAACGTTACTATTCCATCTGTAATTAATAAACAAACGTATGCTATTAGCTTACCTTTAAAGAAAAAAATCACTATTTGTAAAGGCTCAAAACAAGGTATTTTACTTAGTCTCACCAATTATTCGTTCAATGGCGTTTGGAAAAAAGATGGACAAATCTACGATGCTGGAAATTATACACAAACGGTTGTTTCTAGTATTGGAAAATATTGGTACGAAGTGAACAATGGTTCTAACTGTACTCTTTATTCGGATACCTTAGAAATAATGGAGCAAGATGTTCCTAAACTTACCCTAACCCAAAGTTGTACGAAAGATAATACTGTCAAACTTGCAGTCAATAAAGTCGCCAATGGTATCTATAATTGGTCTCAAAATGGCGTTGCTCTCGCAACTAGTGATACGGTTTTATCTGTAACCCAAGATGGGGTGTATCAGGCAGAAGTACTAGCTAATGGTTGTTTTGGAAGTTCTAATAAAGTAAATGTGGGGGTATCATTAGCTTACTCGACAAGTACTTGTGCAGGCGACAGCTTAAAACTACAAGCTACTGGAGATGCGACCAGTACCTATAACTGGACAGGGCCTAATAATTTTAAGAGTACTCTTCAGTTTCCATTTATCACCAAAACAACTAAAAATGCAGCGGGTATTTATAAACTAACGGCTACTGATAAAGCTGGTTGTACTTTTACTGCTCAAACAAATGTAATAGTAGGAGACTATCCTGCCTTCTCACTAGCCAAATCATTCACCGTATGTGCAGGAGCTAATTTTGAATTATATAAGCAGGTTATTCCAAAGCCTTTGACTGATAGCACAGAGACTGTTAGCTATATAAATTTCCTAAGTCCTAATGGTAACTACAATTCAATCTTAACAAATGTTACTAACCAAGATGCAGGTTTTTATCAAGTTAAGGTATATCCGACCGTAGGCTCATGTGTTGTATCCGCAACAACCCAAGTTATTGTGGATGCTTCAGAAAGCTGTAAGAGTATTTCTGTTGACTATAAGAATACGTCCATTTGTATAGAACAAACTGCTGATGTAACTTTTAAGACCGCTGGCAATTTCAAGCCAGGAACGCTCTTTAGAGCCTACTATAATGAAGGCTATTATAATGCACAAGGTATCTATGCGTATAGAAAAGTAGTACTGGGTACAGGAACAAAAAGCCCAATCAAAGTAAGTGGTCTTAAAACTGACTCTTGGTATTATATATATGTTGAGTCAGAGGATGGAATTAGTGGAGTGGGATACCAATATGTTTATGCTTCTTCTTTTATGAATAACTCTATTGTAGATACGACTTACAGAGAAAGAAGTAAAGAATGTATCGCTTTACCTCTGAGACTTAGTCGGAACTATAGCTATACTAACAAACGATGGCTCTTGAATGGAGATACCTTAAAAAATGAGACAAATACAACGATAACCGCAACAAAAACAGGAACTTATACCTTTGTAGGAAAAGAGGCAAATGGTTGTCAGGCAAGATTCAGTAAAGACGTTGTTATTGGAGTAATTGAGAAACCAAGAATCAATTATTACCGTCGTGATACTACCATTATACTAAATTGTGCAAATAAATCAATTGATTTATATACATCAACTGATCAAAATACTTCCTATAATTGGAGTCGTGATGGTATCTCTCAGGTAAAGACGAATGTATATAATAATGTTACAACTTCGGGTAAGTATGTTGTGACGGTCACGAGCGACAAATGTACTGCTACTTCGGATACAGTAAGAATTATACAAAATCCAAGTAAGACACTGTCAATACAAGCATATACAAATGATATAGATGATGTTTATACATTTAGTCTTTTACCAAATAGGAGTAGTTTTAATTGGCAACTGTATAAAGACAATATACTTTATAACGAAAGCAACGATTCTTATTTTCAAGTGAACGATTCTGGTAAATACTTTATTAAAGCAACGAATAGCGACTGTGAAGCCGTTTCCAATGTAGTTAGTGTTACTAGAAAATCAGGTGAAAAAGCCCTAAAAAATAGAGGTCTTTATTATAACGGTTCTTATGATTTTACAAACAAAGTTATTGAAGTATGCGATACCAATTCGTTCATCAATCTTTATGCCTATCTTGAATATGATTCAACGACCATTCAAAGCCGTATAACCACTGCTTACAAAGATGGGAAAGCTCTCATTACTCCAAGCATTTCGAAAAGTCGAATTGACTTATATGTAAAGGAGGCTGGTGTTTACTACTTAACAGACGACGTAATCTTTAACAACGGCATCAAAGCCATTTATCGCTATGGAAATATGACCGTTAAAGTGAGTTCGACGATTAATTTAGGAGGCTCTACTATTCAAAATAGAGCTATTTGTGCTGATTCTACCGTGATTTATGCAGGCTATGATTCTCCATCTCAACGCCCCATTGCTTACAACTGGAAAAAAGATGGGATGCTTTACAGAACATTATATTCCAATGATAATCCGAGTACACTTCTAGTAAAGGAGTCGGGAACCTACATCTTAGAAACAACTTACAAAGGAGGCTGTATTGCCAAAAGCAATCCTAATAAAGTTACCCTAAATAGCATAAACGTAACACTAATAGATTATATGGTGTCGACTCTATGTGACGGAAGTAACACTACTATTTACAGTTCCCTGTCTGGCTTTTCAAGAACTAGTTCAACTAACGCCAGCTACCAAATATTTAAAGATGGTAAAGAGCAAATAAATGGCGTATTTACACCAAATGAATTTGGTTCGTTTAGCATCCCGATGAGTATTAAGGAAGGGGGAAACTATACCCTAAAAGCACAGCAAGGTAAATGTCAAGGAACTTCCAATGATTTGATTATTAAATCTATTAAAGTACCCAACACCATCAATTATGCTGATTCTGCTCTGTTCTGTCAAGGGAAAACCATCACGCTTAAAACAACCCAAGATACGGCTATTAGCTATTTATGGGAAAGAGACGGAAATTACCTCTCAACAGCTACCAAAGCAAGTTTGGACGTTAACAATTCAGGGGGGTATCGCTCTCTGAATAGAATGGG
>JARXAV010000114.1 GCA_029865665.1 Flectobacillus sp.
ATAAGCCCCCTAACCCCCAAAGGGGGAAATTGTTAAGATGAATAGCTCTCTAACCCCCAGAATTGGAATTTAGAGAACCTGTTTGTTTATTTGATTTCCTGATTAAGAAGTATCTTTAATTCAAAATTTAACATTCAAAATTTTGAATTGACTCTTTATTTCCATTCTGCTGCTTTCACTTGTCCACGCATGGTTTCAAATTTAGCATAAGGATCTTTTTCTTGTGGAGCGTTCACGAAGTGAGTAAAACGTTTACGCAATTCAGGGTTTTCGACAACCTCTTTCCACTCACATTTGTAAGCATCAACCAAAACAGCCATTTCTGCTTCAAAGGCTTCATTCATCCCTAAAGCATCGTCGATAATTACAGATTTCAAATACTCGATACCGCCTTCCATTTTGTCTAACCAAGTGGCAGTACGTGTTAATGGTTCTGCTGTTTTGATATAGAACATCAAGAAACGGTCTAAATACTTGATACACGTTTCTGAGTCGATGTCCGAAGCGAATAAATCTGCATGACGAGGTTTAACCCCACCGTTTCCACATACGTATAAGTTCCAGCCTTTTTCGGTAGCAATAATTCCAAAGTCTTTTGATTGAGCTTCTGCACATTCACGAGTACAACCCGAAACGGCAGACTTGAACTTATGCGGCGCTCTTAATCCCCTATAACGTTCTTCTACTTCAATAGCGAAAGAGACCGAATCCTGTACCCCAAAACGACACCATGTAGAACCAACACATGATTTTACGGTACGAAGAGCTTTACCATAGGCATGACCCGACTCAAAACCTGCGTTGACTAATTCTTCCCAAATAGCTGGTAGGTCACTTACGTGCGCACCAAATAAGTCGATACGTTGTCCTCCTGTGATTTTTGTGTATAAATCATATTTCTTCGCAACCTGACCAATGACAATTAATTTATCAGGTGTCAGTTCTCCTCCAGGGATTCTTGGCACAACTGAATACGTACCGTTTTTCTGGATATTAGCTAAATAGCGATCGTTAGAATCTTGAACGGTATCATTCCCTTTCGCCAAAATCATATCATTCCACAAACTTGCCAAGATGGATGCTGTTGCTGGCTTACAAACCTCACATCCATCGCCTTTACCCAAGTTATCTAATACTTCATTGTAAGTCTTATAGCCTTTGATTTTAATTAAGTCGAATAGTTCTTGACGAGTATAATCAAAGTGTTCACAAATGATATTTCTTACAAATACGCCTTGCGACTTTAAGGTTTCGCTGATTAAATCTTTAATCATTGGCACGCAACCTCCGCAACCAGTACCTGCTTTACAGCATTTTTTGATGGCATCAATGGTTTCATTTCCTGCTAAAACCTCTTCACAGATTTGTCCTTTTGTAATGGCTTCACAAGAACAGATTAATGCATCGTCAGGCAATGACATTACTCCCGAACTAGCTCCTTCTGCCCCACCTCTTGAACCCAACATCAAATCTTCTGGATCTGGCGGAAGAAGTGTTTGGTTTTTCACATTTTGCAATAACATATTATATTGGTCGGCATCGCCTACCAAAATACCTCCTAACAAATACTTGCCATCTGTTGAGATATTAATACGTTTATAAACCCCTTTTGATGAGTTTTCATAGACAATCGTTTTAGCATTTGGCTCTTGTATAAATGGGTCGCCAAAGCTTGCTACGTCTGTACCTATCAATTTCAACTTTGTTGACATATCGAAAGGTTTGAATTCTTTACCTCCTCCTAACAATTCAGTTACGACAACATCAGCCATTTCGTAGCCCGGAGCAACCAAACCATAAATCATGTGATGTGCCAAGGCACATTCTCCGATAGCAAAAATGGCAGGGTCTGATGTTTGTAATTTTTCATTTACCACAATTCCTCCACGAGTACCTACTTCTAAACCTGCTACTTTAGCCACTTCGTCACGAGGTTTGATACCCGCCGAAATCACGAGCATATCCACTTCCAACTTAGTGCCATCTGCAAAAGCCATTGACGTAATTTTACCGTCGCCTACAATTTCTTGGGTATTTTTATTTAAGTGTATTTGCAAGCCCAAGGTATTCAACTTTGATTCTAACATCTTAGAACCAGCCTCGTCGATTTGTCTTGGCATTAAGCGTGGAGCAAACTCAATTACGTGCGTTTCTTCTAAGCCTAAATCTAACAATGCTTTTGCGGCTTCAAGTCCTAATAACCCTCCACCAATGACTGCTCCTTTTCTAGCTTTTTTGGCATGAGCCGCCATCATTTCTAAATCCTCAATCGTACGATACACAAAAACTCCGTCTTTTTCTACCCCAGGAATGGGCGGAACAAAGGCACTTGAACCCGTAGCCAATACTAAATAGTCATAGCTTTGAACTAGTCCATGGTGTGAGCGTACCGTTTTGGCTTCACGGTCAATATCAATCACAGGGTCAGATAAGATTAATTGAATGGCATTGTCGGCATACCAACTGGCAGGGGCCATTGTCAAATCCTCCGCAGTTTTTCCTGCAAAAAATTCAGACAAATGCACACGGTCGTATGCAGGACGAACCTCTTCGCCAAAAACAATTACGTCAAATTGCTTTTGGGTATCTTTTGCAACAAGCTTTTCGCAAAACTTGTAACCAACCATGCCGTTTCCGACTACGACAATTTTCTTTTTCATAATCTATTACTATTAAATATTAGCCTTGATTTCTTTGTTTTTAACTATATATACTTAGTTCACTTGCCAATTACCGTTCCTATTCGAGCATTTTCCAGAAAATACTCATATCTCAGAAAAATACTTAATCGTTTATTAAGCAAACTTTTAAAATCTAGTCATTTATTACTATTCTTAGATTAAATATAATCACATCACTTTTGGACTATATTTATACGTAAAAATTAATAAAAAACACAAATACTCGCTTTTTATAGTTCAAATTTAAACCTATTTTTTGCGTTTTTGCAACTTTTTTAAAAAAATTAATTAAAAAACACACTTATATTTTGGTTTTAAACATTTTTGTTCCATTTTTGTATCACAATTAACACTGAGTAGTTATATCCATAACAAATCAGAGTAAAAAGAACTACAATATGAATATTCCAAGAATAACTTTAATTGGTGCTGGCCCTGGAGATGTTGAGTTAATCACACTAAAAGGAATTAAAGCAATAAAAACAGCGGATGTTATCTTATACGATGCCTTAGCAAATGAAGAGTTATTGGAATATGCAAAACCGAATACGCAACTTGTATATGTGGGTAAACGCTTAGGAAAATATGTTTACACACAAGAAGAAATTAATTACAAAGTAGTACAGTTAGCATTACAATATGGACACGTAGTAAGATTGAAGGGCGGTGATCCATTTGTATTCGGAAGAGGTTTTGAAGAAATAGAATACGCAAGAGCTTTTAATATTGAATGCGAGGTAGTATCTGGGGTAACGTCGGCCATTGCGGCACCTGCTTCGATAGGGATACCCGTAACAACAAGAGGATATGCAGAAAGTTTTTGGGTAATCACAGGAACAACCAAAACGGGAAGCTTATCGAAAGACATTGAATTAGCAGCCCAGTCTTCGGCAACCATTATCATTTTGATGGGCATGAGTAAACTAGCTCACATTTGTAATTTATTTAACAAACACGGCAAAGCAACAACACCAGTTGCCATCGTCCAAAACGGGACAAAAGAAAATGCTCGTTATGTTCTCGGAACGGTGGAAGACATTGCTTATAAATCGAAAGTAGAAGAATTGAGTAACCCAGCCGTGATTGTGATTGGAGAAGTAGTGAGTTTGCATCCTGAGTTTGTCAAAGAATATGTAACCAGTGGAAAGTGGACTAACCAAAACGAAGGTTGGGCATCGTAATAATTTTGGATGTTGAATGTTGGATTTTGAATTAAGTATATTCATCATCCAACATTCAACATCCAAAATTCAAAATTTATCATTACCGATTTGTAGTGTAGAAAAAGAGGTTCAAACTGTGGGGGCAGTTCTCTATCGACTTCATTACAACGCTCTTTAAAGTAACTAATCTAACCCTTCAGCTTTGAGTTGAAAAAAGTCTTTCGTGGGGGCGATTGATTTCTTTAAAACTCAGTAAAACTTACTGAGAAAACAACCAAAAAATGAATAGTACAAACAAGCCGTTAGAGTCGCTTAACATTTTCTCTTTGAAAGGGGTACAAATGAAAACCTTTCATATTACTTGGTTAACCTTTTTCTTTTGTTTTTTCGCTTGGTTTGGAATGGCTCCGTTAATGAAAATTGCAAAAGAGCAATTGCACTTAACAAAAGACCAAATCGGTAACATTCAGATTGCATCAGTTTCTGCTACGATTGTAGCTCGTTTATTAATCGGACGTTTGGTTGATAAATTTGGTCCAAGAATTATTTACACTTGGTTATTAGTGATTTGTTCATTTCCAGTGATGTTCATTGGTTTGAGTACTAGTTACGAAAGCTTTTTGATGTTTCGTTTAGCCATAGGCGTTATCGGTGCATCGTTCGTAATTACGCAATTTCATACCTCTGTCATGTTTGCTCCAGTCATTAAAGGAACAGCCAATGCAGTAGCAGGTGGGTTCGGAAATGCGGGTGGTGGAGCTGCCAATTTCTTTATGCCAATGATTGCTTCGGCCTTTGTTGCATTAGGGTATTGTACCAAAGAAGACAGTTGGAGATATGCCATGATTTTCCCAGGAGTAATGCTATTAGTTTGTGCAATTTTATATTTTAAGTTTACGAAAGATACGCCTGCTGGAGACTTTAATGAGATTCCTGCTCAGGTAAAATCAACTGAAAATACCTTCTTATTAGCCTTAAAAGATTACCGTACTTGGATTTTGACGATCTCGTATGCAGCGTGTTTTGGAGTAGAAATTACGGTTGACAACTTCGCTCCTATCTTCTTTACTGATACGTTTGGAGCTAGTTTAGCAGTAGCAGGAATGGCAGCAGGAATTTTCGGATGGATTAACTTATTCGCTCGTCCATTAGGTGGATTTGTGGCAGACAAAGTTGGAAAGAAATACGGTTTCAATGGAAAATCATTATTGTTAGCCGTTTTATTAATCTTAGAAGGTGCGGGGATTTTATGGTTCGCAACCGCAGGAAGTATCTCCATGGCAATTGCGATGATGTTCTTCTTCGGGTTAAGTTTAAAAATGGCAAACGGAGCAACGTACAGCTTAGTACCCTTCGTGAATCCGAAAGCAGTAGGTAGTGTGGCAGGTATCGTGGGAGCAGGTGGAAATATTGGAGCGATGTTAATCGCCTTCATGTTCAAAGCAAAATCATTGAAGTTTTCAAAAGAAGTTATTGAAGATGGAGTTGCTAAAACCAAAGATTTAATCAACTACACAGAAGCATTCTACACATTAGGAATAGCAACCTTAGTAATAGGCATTGCTGTATTAATCTTCAGAACAATTACAGCAACACAAAACGACGATATGGTAAAACCAGCGTCAATACTCGAAAAAGAATTAGTTTAAAAATAGACCTACTGTAGCACAAGTGAGTGCTACAGACGATTCTCAGAAAATTGAGAAAAACGTTATTTGAAATACTGTGCTAATTATAAAGTAAAAAGCGTGATTGAACTTAATCAATCACGCTCAGAGAACTCACTCAAGATGGGGGTCTTGTTTGAAGCGATAAATATAGTAAAAACAAGTGAATAATGATAAAGATGGGGGTCTTTACCATTATTAATTCAACTAATCTGTTAAAATCTTACAATCAAACACAATTATGAAGAAATCGTACATGAAAAAAGCTGGTTTAGCTGTATTAATGGGCTTAGCCTCACAGTTTACCGCAGATGCTCAATTTACGTTGACAGGTACAATGAGAACTCGTACCGAAGTTCGTAACGGATTAGGGAATTTAGTAAAAACAGGCTCTGATGCAGCTGTTTTCACGTCGCAACGTACTCGTTTAAACTTCGGTTACAAATGGGACAGAGTAGTATTTGGAGCAGCGATTCAAGACGTTAGAGTTTGGGGACAGGATGCTTCAACCATCACTCCAGCAGATGGTGCAAAATTAATGCTGCACGAAGGTTGGGCTGATATTACACTTGCTAACAAAGCAGATACAACGATTAAATTTAAATTGGTTGATTTGTTATCAATCAAAATTGGTCGCCAAGAATTGATTTATGATGACGTTCGTTTAATCGGTAACTTAGACTGGTTACAACAGGCTCGTCGTCATGACATGGTTTTATTAAAAGGAATGCACAGAGGATGGCAATTTGACATCGGTGCAGCATTTAACCAAAACACAGACGCATTCAACTACACAGGAACAGCTTACGCACCAGCGAATACGCCTCAATATATGGCAAACTCAAAAGGTGTTTTAGTAGCAGTTCCAGCAGGAACGATTCCAAACGGAGCTGTTTTCACGAGCCCTCCAGGAACAAACGCTGCTACACAAGATTACAAGTCATTCAAAAGTGTGTACATCAGCCGTAAATTCAAACAAACGAAATTCTCTGGTTTGTTCTTTAACGATGATTTCGGTAAATACAAAAATGATACCTTGGTCGGAACAGCAGGTACGGGTTACTTATACGGTAAAAACTTTAACGGACAAACAGGAACTAACTCACGTTATACTTATGGTTTAATGGTCAACCACACAATGGGCAATGCTTCTGGATTTGGTAAAATTGCTTTCCAAGGTGCGTATTATGCACAAACAGGAAAAGATCGTGATGGTAAAGACATGAATGCGTATCACTATACCTTAGCTGCTACTTACCAAAAAGGAAACTGGAGCTTCACGCCTGGTTATGATGTACTTTCAGGTAACGAAACAACAATTGCCGCAACAGACAACAATCGTTTTGACCCATTATACGGAACACCACACAAACACTGGGGATATATGGACTACTTCTACGTAGGAACAGGCTCACCAGTTGGAGGTTTAAACAACGGTTATTTCAAAGTGAAATACGCAACCAATACCTTACAAGCAGGAGTTGATTTCCACACATTTGCATTGAATAAAGACATGAAAAAAGCAAATGGTACGGTAATCGACAAACAATTAGGTACAGAAATTGACTTCTTATTGAACTACCAAATGAACAAGTTTACCAACTTAGAAGTAGGTTATTCAATCATGAAAGCAACAGATTCAATGCCATTTGCAAAAGGACAAGCAACTGCGGATGCCGTTGCTAATACGTATGACAAAACAGGAACGTGGGCTTACTTAATGGTAAAAATCACACCTGATTTCTTCTACGCAAAACCAGTAGCAATTAAAAACTAATTTCAGTTCTTAGGGATGAGGTTTTAGGTAGTAGGTATAAGGTCATAGGTTTTAGGTATAAAGTCGTAGCTAGTAAGTTTCTATCTACAAACTACTACCTCATACCTACAAACTTAAACCTACTACCTACAAACTCATACCTAAAGCCTACTACCTAAAATCATACCTAATAAAATTAACCAGAATTCTCCAAGTATTTCGATGGGGGTCGAATTGGAGTGTTCCAAAACAAATTTACTGTTATGAACACAAAATCACTGTTAAAGTCAATCTTGTCATTATGTTGTGTAATGGCATTCGCATTCGCTGCCTCGGCAGGAACAGACAATCCTACCAAACCAGCAGGTAGAAAAATTAGATTAGGATTTATTCCTCTTACAGACTGTGCTCCACTGGTAGCGGCCAAAGAATTAGGCTTGTTTGCCAAATATGGTGTGGACGTAGAATTATCAAAAGAAGCTTCATGGGCTAATATTCGTGACAAAGTATTGTTAGGTGAATTGGATGGTGCTCATTGTTTATTCTCATTACCTCTATCTGTTTACACAGGTATCGGTGGAAAAGCAGGTTCAGAAATAAAAATTGCCATGGTGTTGAATAACAATGGACAAGCAATCACGCTTTCAAAAGACTTTTGCGGTTTAGTTGGATATAAAGAAATGGGTAAAGTTGCAGCAGCAGTAAAAACGGTTAAGTCAAGAAAAGAAGTAACCTTTGCGATGACATTCCCAGGTGGAACACACGACATTTGGTTACGTAACTGGTTAGCAGCTGCTGGTGTTCCTCAAAAATCAGTTGGTATCATCACGATTCCACCACCACAAATGGTTGCGAATATGCGTGTTGATAACATGGAAGGCTATTGCGTAGGTGAACCTTGGAATGGTGTTGCAGCTGCTCAAAACGTTGGTTTTACACAAATTGCATCACAAGACATCTGGCAACATCACCCAGAAAAAGCATTGGTTGTTAACTCGAAATTTGCGGCGGAAGATAAAGAAGATTTGAAAAAAGTAATGAAAGCGATTATTGAGGCTTGTAAGTGGTTAGACAATTTGGGAAATCGCAAAAAAGCTGCACAATGGTTAACAAAACCTTATTATGTAAATGCTCCATTACAAGTTATCGAAGCAAGATTGTTGGGTTCAAGTGATTTAGGCTGCGAATTGGGCGTTCAAAAATACAAAGGTGATTACATGACATTCTACAACAATGGCATCGTAAATACACCTAAAAAATCTCATGCAATGTGGTTCTTAGCTCAATACGTTCGTTTCGGATACTTAAAAGCTGAACCAAACTACAAAGCCATTACAGAGAAGTTGATTTTAGATGATTTATTTGCAGAAGTAGCAAAAGAAATGAGCGTACCTGTCCAACCAGATATGAAACCGTTCAAAACTACGTACGATGTGATGTTCAACCCAGCAGATATTGATGGGTACTTAAAGACAACTAAGAAGTAATTGTTTATTTATCCTTTCAGAAGATTGAAAATCCCAAGAGGGTAGATTTTTTTGGATGTTGGATTTACTCACCCTGAAAGCGGTCAACGACCCTGTCAGGGTGGTGTCAACGATGTTTTCTAAATGCGATGTACTTAACGATGTAGGTACTTATAGACTGCGACAGAACTTCTTGGAACAAAACCTTATAGGTTTTGAAAACCTATAAGGTTTTTACGAATTAAAATTCTACTAAGTTATGTTGCACTCTATAAATCCAAAATTTAAAATCCAAAATTCAACATTACAATTTATTGTTTTCATCCTTCAGTATGTTATAATCCCGTAGCTTATGAAATCTATATCACTAAAAGATACCGTAATAAATTTAGCTTACTTCATCGGAAGTATGACTATCCTAGTAGGCATTTGGGCTTTGATTTCGAAAGTTACAGATGGTGAAATCCCTGGTCCAGTTTCCACTTGGGCTGTTTTCAAAGAATTAATGGTAGAACCTTTTTACGACAGAGGGCCAAACGATAAGGGAATTGGCAATCAATTAACAAGTTCATTACTTCGTGTATTCACAGGTTTTGCGATAGGCTCACTCATTGCCATTCCGATGGGTATTATCATGGGATCTTCTAAAATTGGAATGAAATTATTAAATCCGATTGTTCAAGTTCTTAGACCTGTATCACCTTTAGCATGGTTTCCTTTAGGCTTATTGGCGTTCAAAGCAGCAGAAGGAGCAACAATTTTTATCATTGCCATTACATCACTTTGGCCAACAGTTATCAACACGGCATTTGGCGTAGCAAGCATTCCTCAAGACCATAAGAATGTAGGAAAAGCATTTGGCTTTTCGACTTGGAAATATATCACAAAAATCATGTTACCTTATGCAATTCCACACATTATCACTGGTTTAAGATTATCAGTAGGTATCGCTTGGGTTGTAATTGTGGCGGGCGAAATGCTTTCAGGTGGCGTAGGTATTGGATTCTTTGTTTGGGATAGTTGGAATGGCTTATCACTCGAAAAAATCTTAATCGCTATCCTAATCATTGGTACGGTTGGTCTTTTATTAGACAAATGTTTTAACGCATTACAAAACGCTTTTACTTGGGAAAATAAAAAGTAAGCAAGTAGCACCATTTGTTTCACTCGCAAAAAACACAACAGGTATGACAAGTATTGACAAAGCAGTCCACTACGAAGCGGACGTTAAAAATAAAGTAAAGGAAGTTACCATCGACATGAAAAATGTAACGGTTTCTTTCAAAGGGTCAAAAGGTACTTTTACCGCAGTAAAAGACATTGACTTACAAATCAAACGAGGTGAAATTGTAGCCATCATTGGTCACTCTGGTTGTGGAAAATCAACCTTAATGAATACGATTTCGGGTATGGTTCTACCTTCAGAAGGAGAAGTAATTGCGAATGGAAACGTCGTAAAAGGCCCAGGCCCTGACCGTGGTATCGTTTTCCAAAACTACTCTTTACTACCTTGGTTAACCGTTTACCGCAATATTTTTGAAGCCGTTGATTCTGTATTCAAAACTAAATCAACAACCGAAAAACACGAAATTGTAGATCATTTTATCCAAATGGTAAATTTGACTCCGCATAAAGATAAATTGCCTAGTCAATTATCTGGCGGTATGAAACAACGTGTTGCCATTGCTCGTGCATTTGCCATTAACCCAAGCATTCTTTTACTAGACGAACCATTCGGTGCGTTGGATGCTTTAACAAAAGGTTCTATGCACATTGAGTTATTGAAATTGTGGAACTTAGATAATCGTAACAAAACCATTGTAATGGTAACGCACGATATTGAAGAAGCTATTTTCTTATCGGATAAAGTAGTAGTTATGAACAATGGCCCTGCTGCAACGATTAAGGAAATCGTAGAAATTAATATTCCTCGTCCTCGTAACAAAAAAGACATTGCCCATGACCCTGAGTACATGAGAGTACATGACCAGTTATTGAGCTTATTATTCGATAAATTCTCGATTGAAGACGAATAACAATAAACGTATAATTAGCACAGTGTTTTAAAGATAGTGAGTAATGATGTAAAATTTTGGATGTTGAATTTTGGATTAAGTATCCTTGGAACGAAACCTTATAGGTTTTGAAAACCTATAAGGTTTTTTGCGAATTGGACTTCTACTAAGTTATGTAGCACTATACATGCACAGTTAGTTAATGCTTATTTTTTATATGAAAGACTGATAACTAGCGTATTAAATCCAAAATTTAAAATTCATAATTTTTAATTCTTACTCCAATTCACTTTGTTTTCTCTTTAAAAGACGAATCCCAAAGCCTCTGAAAAGCTTTGGGATTCTTATTAAGAAAGTAAGGATTGAAATGTGGCGGCATTTCTCATCAAAGATCCAGAATACGAAAGACTCTGGCATATATGTCTTTACTTGAGATTTGCAAATTTTGTCAGCTCTTATGAGGAACTTTCTGTATCGAATATACAAGCTTTTATTGATATACGCAAGCACTAAAAACAAAATAATAGAAGAAAATCGAAAAAAAATACCACATATAGATATTTGTCAATTTAGTAACCTCCTAGCATTTTGGTATTTTATTCAGTAATAGCAATTTAAACATATAATCCATGAGCGGTATCGTAAATCATAAAAAGCATAAATCTACTTGTTCTTATTGTGGAGTTGGCTGTGGGGTAGTTGTAACAGATTTAGGTAATGGTAAACTGCAATTAGAAGGCGATAAAGACCATCCTTCTAGCAAAGGAATGCTTTGTTCAAAGGGTATGAATTTGCACTATACCGTCATGGATAAATCAGACCGTTTGCTGGCTCCTCAAATGCGGTACAATCGCAATATGCCACTCGAACAAGTTTCATGGGATACAGCTCTGGATCGTACAGCGGCAATTTTTAAAACCTTTATCAACAAATATGGCCCTGATTCGGTAGGTTTCTACGTCTCAGGTCAATGCTCAACAGAAGAATACTATGTAATCAATAAGCTCATTAAGGGTTTTATTGGTTCTAACAATATAGATACTAACTCACGCCTATGTATGTCATCGGCTGTGGTTGGGTACAAATTAACAGTTGGCGAAGATTCTGTTCCTGTTTGTTACGACGACATCGAACTAGCAGATACGTTCTTCGTTACGGGTGCTAATCCAGCATGGGCTCACCCAATCATTTGGCGACGAGTGGAAGCTCACAAACAAGCTAACCCAAGTGTCAAAATCGTAGTGGTTGACCCTCGCCGTACGCAAACGGCTTCGCAAGCGGATTTACATCTTCAATTACACCCAGGAACCGATATTGTATTAACCAACGCTATTGGACGGGTCTTACTTGAAAACAACTGGATTGACTCCGATTTCATTACTAATCATACCGATGGTATTGATGCCTACAAAGCTCAAGTTCTCGAAAAAACACTGGAAGAATCCTCTGCTATTTGTGGCATTTCGATGGCAGATATTATCCTTGCAGCACAGTATATTCACGAAGCAAAAGGCTTTTTGTCGATGTGGACAATGGGCTTAAATCAGTCGGTTATTGGGGTAAATAAAAACTTATCCTTAATTGATTTACACCTAATTACGGGTAAAATCGGAAAAGCAGGCAACGGCCCTTTCTCCTTAACAGGACAACCCAATGCAATGGGTGGTCGTGAAGTAGGTGGTTTGGCGAATATGCTCCCTGCTCACCGTGATTTGCTTAACCCTGCTCACCGTGAAGAGGTGCAAGCATTCTGGGGTGGCACAAAAATATCGGACAAACCTGGCTTTACGGCTACGGAAATGTTTCAGGCATTGGCAGATGGGCGTATGAAAGCTATCTGGATTATCTGTACCAATCCGATGGTGAGTTTACCCGATATAAATGCCGTAGAAAAAGGACTGCAAAACGCAAAATTTGTCGTGGTGCAAGATGTTTCCAACTTATCGGATACCGTAAAATATGCCGATGTAGTTTTACCAGCGGCTGCTTGGGCTGAGAAAAACAGCGTTTTCACCAACTCTGAAAGAAGAATTACTTTATTACCCAAAATGGTAGATGCTCCTGGTGAAGCAATGGACGATACCATGATTATCACCAAATTTGCTCAGAAAATGGGCTTTGGAAATGCTTTCCCTTATACGGATAATAGCCAAATTTATGACGAGCATTGCCGTTCTACGAAAGGTACAAATATTGACATCACGGGGTTAAGCTACGATGTGTTAAGAGAAAAACGCTCTGTACAATGGCCTTACCCTGCTGAGGTAGCAGCCACTACAGAAAATTATAAAGGAACTGTTCGTTTATTTACCGACCATCAATTTTACACGCCAAATGGTCGTGCCAAAATTCATGCAGTACCCGATATGAATCAGTCGGAGGCATTAGATACGGATTTTCCGTTAATCCTGACCACAGGACGTATTCGTGACCAATGGCATACCATGACTAAAACGGGGAAAGTCAATAAGCTGAAACAACACATTGCCCAACCTTATTTAGAGCTCAATCCTGATGATGCTAAGACAAGAAAACTAACAGATAATCAACTCGTTGAAGTTACCTCTCGAAGAGGAAAAGCCTTGGTGAAGGTAAAAATCACGACAGATGTAAAACAAGGTGTGTGTTTTATGCCCATGCACTTTGGTAAAATTTTAGGTCAGGATTTCGGACGTACCAACAATTTAACCAATACTCTTGTTGACCCTCGTTCTAAAGAACCTGATTTCAAATTTTCGGCTGTAGAAGTACGTGCTTACGTAAAAACGAAAGAGAAAATTATCATTATCGGAGCGGGTTCGGCTGGTTTAGGGTTCATCAACTCCTACCGTCAACTCAATCAGGAAGACGAAATTCATGTATTCTCGAAAGAAATTTATCCTTTCTATAACCGTGTAATGCTTCCCGATTATATTTCGGGTGCTCAAGACTGGAATCAGTTGGTTAAACTCAGAGAAGATCAATTTCAAGAGGCAAATATTCACGTTCATAAAGGTATCGAAATTGTCAACATCGACCGTGCGAATAAAGTTGTTACCGATTCAGAAGGAAACGAACATCACTATGACCGTCTAATTTTAGGAATGGGTTCTCGTGCGTTTATGCCGCCCAATGTGCCTCGTATTCCAGGTATTTTCAATATGCGTTCTCGTTTGGATGCAGATAGCTTAATGCCTTATTTACAAAAAGAAAATCCACACGCTCTGATTGTTGGTGGTGGCTTGTTGGGACTAGAATTAGCAGCGTCACTTCGTGAAATTAATGTAAAAGTAACAATCGTTCAACGTATTAGCCGCTTTATGGACAGACAGTTAGACCAATTAGGCTCTGACTTATTACACCAAGAAATTATTGATTTAGGCATTGATGTTTATTATAACGACGAAGTATCATCTTTCTACGGGACAGAACAATTAGAAGGTGTTCGCCTAAAATCAGGACGTAAAATAGAGGCTCAAGTAGCCGTTTTCGCAATCGGTACAACGCCAAATGTTGAAATTGCGAGAGCAGCCAACATTGAAGTTAACCGTGGGGTAGTCGTGAATGATTATTTACAAACATCCGACCCTGATATTTTTGCAGCAGGTGAAATCGCTCAATGGCGTGGGCAAATGTGGGGAATTACAGCCGCTGCCGAGCAACAAGCAGATACCATTGCAAAATACATAGCGGGCGATTATGCAAGTTATTACACGGGTTCATTATCCGTAAATATCATGAAAATCCAAGGGGTTCAACTTTGCTCAATGGGCATGATTGAAACACCTTCTAAAAACCCTGAATACGAAGAGATTATTTTTATTGACAAAGCGAAACGTTACTACAAAAAATGTATCGTTCATAAAGATAAATTAGTCGGTGCAGTGCTTATTGGCGACAAAACAGAATTCCTTGAGTTTAGAGACCTAATTGCCAAAGGAATAGAGCTTTCAGACAAACGCTTAGAACTACTCCGTTCGGGCAAAAAAGCCGACCCTGTAATGGGTAAATTAGTTTGTTCTTGTAACAACGTAGGCGAAGGTAATCTTAAAACAACCATACAAAGCGGTTGTAAAGATTTTAGCACCCTCTGTGCCACTACGGGAGCAGGTACGGGCTGCGGAAGTTGTCGTCCAGAAGTAAGAGCAATCTTAGAAAATGTACTCAAAGAAGCAGAAGCAGCCGTTCTTGTATAATTTATAAGGATTTTGAATTCTTATATGATTTATACAGAAGTAAGTATTAAGACACAGAAATAATTGATTACCAGACTTTCACGTAACTATGTTCTCTATGTTGCTATATGGTCAAATCGGGTACTTATTTCATAATAAACGCATTATGAAAAAAAAATAGCTAAGTTTGGTTTATGTATATCCAAGCCTAGCTATTAAGAAAATTTTGAAATTGTTAACCATGAAACTGGTTAGTGGAGCAACTCGAAGGGTTTGTGTAAAACAAATTATGCAAGACTGAAAGTTAAGTCTTTCGTCAGGTTTAGTATCAGTCCCTCAGTATTCAACAAGTTTGTTAATTGCTGAGGGGCTAATACCAAATGACCTAACATTTGTGGACTTAAAAATCTAATCATATACATGCAGGGGGATTAGTTGTTCGAACCTCCAGCTACGATGTTACGACTTGAAACAAAGTTTGTTTTGATTTCGAAAGATTTCGCATCAACGATTGAGTTGTTATCTGCAACTACTTCGATAGAATACTTACCGTCAGACAAGTTAGACAAATCGAAAGTTTTAGCAAATTTACCAGCTTTACCAGAAACGTACTCACGGTGGATTTCGTTACCATCTTTATCAGTTACGATAACCATCACTTTCTTACCTGATAAGTTTTCTGCCCAAACGTTAAAGCTCAAAGAGTTTTCAACTTGTTTGATTTTAGATTTAACTACCGCAGTTGCTTCGTCTAAATTGTTTGCAGATACGTTGATGTTCGATAAGCAAATCATGACAGCGGCCATAACGATTGCTTTGATTGAATTGTTTTTCATGATATTAATGTTTTATATTGAGAGTGAAAATTTTGAGTACCGAAACCTATTAAATCTTAAAATATTCCTATTGAGTCTTTTGGGGTAAAATCGACTTAATCTGAACTCATATTATAAAATCTTATCAAGGTTTCTAACTCATTGCGTCTGTTTGACGATGTAAACTTATATAATCATTCTGATATGTCAATGCGTTTGATGAAAAAATTTGTATAAAATCAAGAAAGTTCTTCTAAAGAAAATTATATTTATTAGAATTGTGCAATTTTTAAAATTCAATTTATACTTTATATTGAAATAATCATACACCATTGAAAATCAGAATGTTAACGAAATGTTAACGAATTTGCACTCTCCTAATACAGAAGAGTACTTTCCACAACAAAATTTGAGACTCAAGACAAGATATGACCATGCGAGAAAATTCATCCCGAGATTATTCACTCTTAAAAATAAATTTGATGGGCGGTATTGTATCGCCAGGAACATTACTTCATGTCCTAGCGGCGGCACGCCAAGCGGGGGCTCGTAATGTCAGTTTTGGAGCAAGACAACAACTACTTATTTGGGTGAAAGCAGAAACCGTTAGAGGTAGTGGACTGATTGAGTTCACGAATCAACTCAAGGAATTAGAAATTGACTTTGAAGTTGATTCAGAAGTGTATCCCAACATCATCTCTTCCTATTGTGCAGAAGAAGTTTTCCCAACAGGTGCATGGCTGTCAGAAGGTATCTATCGAGATGTATTTGATGGGTTTAATTATCAGCCCAAATTAAAGGTCAATATCTCTGATTCGCATCAGTCATTTACTCCGTTTTTTACAGGTAATTTAAACTTCATTGCATCAGAGATACAAAACTTTTGGTATCTATATGTTCGCTTCAAACAATCTAACCGTATCTTCTTATTTCCAATCTTAGTATATACCTTAGAAATCCCCAAGGTATGTGAACGCATTGAAGCAGTAATTCTCGACAATGCCAACCTAAGTGAAACCGAAGTATATGAGCAAGTGATTGCCAAAGGTGCTATCATATCACAAGTATTCAAGGAGGATTTGAAACTGCCCCGATTTATGTTGCCCTATTACGAAGGCTTTAACCGATATGGCGATAAAACGTGGTTGGGGATTTACCGTAGAAATGAGAACTTCTCCATTGATTTTATGGAAGATATTTGTCAGTTATGTTTAGACACTAAAATTGGTCAAATCTGTACAACTCCGTGGAAATCTCTTATTATTAAAGGAATCGAAAATAAAGATAGGGGTCTTTGGGATGCTTTATTAGGCAAACATACCATTAATGTTCGCCATGCTGCCAATGAATTAAACTGGCAAATTGAAGACAATTCTGAGGAAGGGCTCGAATTAAAGAAAAATATCATTCGTGAATTTGACGATGACGACGTTCGTACATTTGGACTTAGTTTTGCAGTTCAGACACGAGCAAAATCAGAAGTATTTGGCTCTGTAGTGATTAAAAAACGAAAAATATTTGCAGGAATGTCTAGCGTCTATGACATTTACCACACACCAGATTATAATCCAAACACCCGTGAGTTAGTTCTATTCGAAGCGGACATTAACAAGGCTCACGTCCCAGAAATTCTGCAACGGTTATCGAAACGCTATTATTTACAAATGGCTCAAAAAGAGGCAACCACTATCAAAGCTTCTATTGGACAAAACCTTTCGAAAGGAAATGTACTGATGACGACGGTACATCAATGTAAATCGTGCTTAACTAGGTACGATGAACGTTTTGGAGATGAAGTAAACAACATTCCCGCTGGTATTCCTTTTAATGAATTACCAACATCATATACCTGTCCTGTTTGCGAAGGTGCTATTAGCGACTTTACTCCAATTAATTTATCTACGGTATCCGCATAAAATAGCATAATCCCCAACCCAATTACGAGGTGTAGAAAACAATTTCTACACCTTTTTTTTGCTTAAAAATGAGCATTAACAGGAAATTAACAAATTGACATGAAACTTTTGAGTAATTCTCACGTTTAAAATTCAACTATATAAGGTCAAACTTCTATAAAATAAATTTTAAGAAAATGAAAAAACTAATCGCCCTAATTGCCCTTGCCTTCATGGCCACTTTTACTACTAATGCACAAACGGTAGAACTAAAAGCTGGATATTCTTATACCAATGTCATCCTATCTCCATATAGTGGTTTTATTGATGGAAAAAGTGGTTTCACCGCTGGGTTAGTTGTCAAAGATTTGATGCTTTCAGACAATATCGGCTTTCAACCAGAATTACTTTATTCTCAAAAAGGAGCGAGTGTGGCAGGATTTAATATTTCGTTTGATTATTTTTCATTACCGCTATTATTGAAGTTCCCTATGGCTGAAAGTGGCGTTTCTATCTTGGCAGGGCCTGAAGTAAGCTATTTAGCCAACACTCGTTTTGGTGGATTATTTTCTTATAATGGACTATTCAATAAAGTAGATGTTGGTCTTGCAGGCGGATTAGAATATCAATTGGCAGAAAACATCGCCATTGGCGGAAGATACACCTATGGTTTATCAAATGTAAACAAGGATTTTGACTTTGGTATGACCAACTTAAACAGTATCATCCAAACAAGAAATACAGCAGCCCAAGTTTATTTAACCTTCGGTTTTGGAAGTAATAAATAGACCTTAATACATAAAAAAGAAAAAGCCTATCCATGTATGTGGCTAGGCTTTTATTATTAATAAGGATTATAACTCAGTGTTCTAAACTGTATTAATTTTACAGCAACAATCATACCGCTTTTTCAGAAATATCAAAAAAAAGTATGGTTTATCCTTCATTTTCATAAGTTACCCACATTTTATAGGCAATTTATTTAATATTCGTGGTTAACATTAATCAAAAATGTAGCAATTGCCTTCCGAACACTACTGAGCGGCTCGCTAACATTATTATTCATAAAACTAAAAGCCAAGCGTTTTCCAGAGCGAGTGATGAGGTAGCCACTCAAATTATAAATCCCCCCCATCGACCCTGATTTTGCAAAAATATAAGGCTGATTTGTCGCTGGAACAAGCTTCTTAATCGTTCCTGATTGTCCTGCTGCGGGTAATAATTTAAAGAGCCGTTCTTCAGGAACAAGTTGATAAAGTTTTTTCAGAACTGAAATTAAAGTTCTTGGTGTAGCTAGATTATACCTCGATAAACCCGAGCCATCAACCCATCGAGGGCTATCTGGTAAATCAGTCAGATATGCTTTTTGTGCTTGCTCAATCCCTTTACTCACATTCAATACTCCCAACGAATCATTCGCAAGCATCAACATCAACTGTTCCGCTACAAAATTATCGCTTTGAAAGAGCATTTGTTTATAAAGGCTATCGCCAGAAGTAGCATAAAACTTTTTTGCCTTAGGTGACAATGGTGCGTCTAATAACTGAACTTCCCGATGCAGGGTATCGCTTAGTAATTTGGCAGTTAACATAGGAGATGTCTTAAAAGGTATCCATTGTGAAAAATGTGCAGGAGGTATCGGCGACTTAGGGATTCCGAATATATTTTGCTCCAACTGTCTTATGATTTCAAACTTTTCGCCTCCTTCTATCAGGCTTGTCTTATCCGCAAAGAAAGAAGGCATAACAGACAGTTTATTGGGCGTTTTAAAAGCAAATTGAGCTAAATTTCCATAAATAGGAAAAGGAGAAATCTCAGCCATATAATCGTCATTATAATCATCCCAAGACCAACCTTTGCCATAAAAAGTACCTGAAAAGTTAGCGGGTGAAAAAAATACCTTCCCCTGATGCCCCATTAAAAAATGATAACTTTGTTTAGAAGAAAAGACAGGATTTAAAAAGGAAGGATCACCCGTCCCCCAGACAATCAGGGAATCGTTCCGAACTTCGTACATAAAAGATGGGATAGAATCGCCAAGAGCTTTTAAACTCGCATAAAAAGTGAATAACTTTGTATTGGAGGCAGCTATGAAATTCTGTGACTCTTGATAAGTAAGCAACATCGTATCTTTTTGTAAATCATACAAGGCAAAGCCTACATGATGTTTGGCAAATACAGAATTTTTATCCGAAAAAATACTCGTCTGTTGTGCATACGTGTTCATGGCAAAAAACACAATCATCAAGCAGACAATGAAATTAGTAGTTCGTGACATAAGGACTATTAGTTAAATACAGCAATGCTAATTTACACTACTATTTACATATAATATTCAAAAACATGGCAACCATATTTACCAAAATCATTAACGGAGAAATTCCTTGTTATAAAATAGCAGAAGACGACAATTATTTGGCATTCTTAGACATCATGCCTTTAGCAGAAGGACACGTATTGGTAATTCCTAAAAAAGAGGTTGATTACATTTTTGACCTTAGCGACGAACAACTAAGCGGATTGATGCTTTTTGCCAAAAAAATTGCTCCTGCCATCGCTCAGGCTTGTCCGTGTAGAAGAGTTGGGGTATCGGTAATTGGTTTAGAAGTACCTCATGCTCACGTTCATCTTATTCCGTTGAACAGCATGAATGACATCAACTTTACAAGGGAAAAACTAAAACCTTCGGCAGAAGAATTAAAAGCTACCGCCGAACGTATTTGTTCTTTCTTGGCATAAAACAAAATCGGGCTACTCCTATCTTGGAACAGCCCGATTTTTTAATCCTTAGTAGAGTTGTAATTCAAAATTCAACATCTAAATGTAATTATTCTCTTAGTCTAATAAACTCCATTTAATACCCCATTTTGCAAGGCGATAAAGAATCGAAACCCGTAAAACACCTAAACCATATTTAGAGCTACGCATGAAGTTAATAGAAGAAGCTTCATCAAAATATTTCGTCGGACAAGTTACTTCTGCAATCTCAAATCCTTTCCAAAAAATTTGGGCAATCATCTCATTATCAAATACAAAGTCATCATCGCATTTATTGAAAGGTACTTTTTCGAGTACTTCTCTCGTAAATCCACGATAGCCTGTGTGATATTCAGATAATTTCTGGCTCAACATAATGTTTTGAAAAAGAGTCAAGAAACGGTTTGCAATGTATTTATAAACAGGCATTCCACCCTTCAACGCTCCTTTCCCTAAAATTCTTGACCCAAATACGACAGGATATAACTCCTCTCCCATAATCGAAATCATGGCTCTCAATAACTTGGGTGTGTATTGATAATCAGGATGAAGCATAATAACAATATCTCCACCAAGTTCTAATGCCTTCGCATAACAACTTTTTTGGTTTCCGCCATACCCTTTGTTTTTATCATGACGAATGACATGCTTGATACCTAAAGATTTAGCCACTTCTACGGTATTATCTGGACTATGGTCATCCACTAATACAACTTCATCAACAAGGTCAAACGGGATTTCGTTATAAGTGGTCTCAAGGGTCAGTGCTGCTTTGTAAGCAGGCATCACAACTACGACTTTTTTATTATTATACATCTATCGAAAATTAGGGGAGCATTTCAGCTAACAAATTTCCAAATAAATTGGATATAAATCGACATATTTGTACAAGAAAATATAAAATATATTTGAATTCAAAACTTATTCATGCGTCTCACTAGTAATATGATACCCTACTTGATTTCTATTTTAAATAACCCTAAGACCCTATATCGTTTAGCCATCATGGGTGTTATTTTGCGTATCATCGTATTTGTGGTATTAAATCCAGTAGGCCCAGATCCACATGATGAGGTTCTTAAATTTATAGCTGAACATCATAAATTACCCAATAACAATCAAGCTTTCCTAGCCTGTCACCCTCCCTTATATTATCTAACAGCTCTTCCTTTTTATCTGATTGGAGGATTGAAATTTACGCAATTTTTCTCATTGATAATTTCCTGTTTTAATTTAATAATTATGGCCTTTTTATTAAAAAAAACAATCAATGATGTACTGGTTAGAACCGTCAGTTTCCTAGTCCCTTGCTTTTCTATTTTATACATCAATTATTCATTGATTGTGTCTAATGACGCACTTGCTATTTTTATGGGAACGCTATTTTTCTTTTACTTGCACCAGGCTGTCACTCATAAAACCAATAGAAGTCAATTCATTTTAGCCGCTTTAACAGGACTTTGTGTATTGACGAAAGCTACTTTTCTACCTTTTATCCCAGTTACAATTTTTACAATTTTCATCATACAATTACAGGAAAAAAAACACTTTAAACATATTCTACTGGTAATAAGCCTCAGTCTAGGAATAATCGCTTTGACAGGTGGGTACAAATACGTTGATAACTACCGAAAGGACGGAAAAGTATTTGTACATAATTTAGATATTTTCCCACTTCCTTATCATGCTGTTTTTTATAAAGGTCTATCAAGTTTGTATAATTGTAATATTATTTTTCTAATCAAAGACCCAAATTTATCGTCAAAACATCCTAGCCAACATGCAGCTCCTTTGCTTTTATATGGCACATTTTGGTACAAACATTTTTATTTTGAAAATAATTTAGGTTTCGGAAATGTAACAAAATTTAGGTTTATAGGGAGTCTTTGCTACATTCTAGCAATTATTCCAACCTTATTATTATTTTGGGGAATGCTTGATGCCACTAAAAAAACAGTCACGCTAGGCATTCACTACAAACGATTGCTTGATACCTCAAATTGGGCTGCTATACAACAGTGCTTTTTCTTATTCCTACTATTACTTGGTGTGGCAACCATGCTGACTGGAATGGCAAAATATAACGACTTTTCGTTTTTTCATAGTCGCTTGTTAGCTCACCTGTTTTACCCAATAACCATGTTATTAGCTAGTGGGTTAACACAATGCAAACATAAATACCCTATGATTCTAAAGGGAATACTTGTTAATATTGTCCTTTTAGCGTTTTGTTCCGTAGTATATTACAGTGTAGAAGCGAGTATTTGCGGATGGAATCTGTGGCATTACGGAAATAAAGACAACTACTGGTACACCGACTGGAGTTTGGGACTATAACTACTTAATAAAGTAGTAAAAATGAATGACTCCGCCACTTTAACCTCCTATAAATAAGTCAATCATATAGGAACATGGTAAGTATTGGGACAAAATAAATTGGTATTAAAACCCATAAGGTTTAGTTTACAATTTACTTATTACCAATACTTTAACCAAAATCTTATAGGTTTAGTTGAATAAGTCCTTGTACTTAAAAGTAATTGATTACAAGACTTTAGATAACCATGTTTTCTATGCTATTATGTGGTTAATTATGTCGGGGTACTCAATACCTTCACATCAAAATATTTTATAATTACAACAAGAGAAAATAGTGCAGAGCCAGTCACAATTAAATATCATACAGTCACCCATAAATGACTTAAATCGTAACGATTCAGTCAAAAATACTATATTGCTCCCTGAAACAAAGAACGGCCCCTTTTTAGATGTTCACGCTCTTGATTTACCAAATCAAGCAAACCCTTTTGCCCTAATAGACCAGCTTATCGCTCATAAAGCCATTATTCCAATCAGTGAATCTATCGCTTATGACGAAACCGAAATCCATCCAACGGCACATCAACTGGCACAAATTGCTCAGGCTGAACAACTGCTTAAAA
>JARXAV010000146.1 GCA_029865665.1 Flectobacillus sp.
CAATAAAGTGGTTTTTGTAGGGCCATTGACCAAGCAAATTTTAGATGAATTGAGAAGTGCAGTTTCTGAACGCTTGAAAATGGCAGAGATGTCGGCTGAACGTTCTGAGGTATATTTCAACAGAGGTTTATCGCACGCTAAATTAGGAGAAACAAAAGCGGCAATCGAAGACTATAACAAAGCAATTGCCTTGAATCCAATTTTTGCAGAAGCATATTTCACTCGTGGTATGGTTCGTTCTCAATTGAATGATCAGCGTGCAGCGATTCAAGATTGTACCAATGCAATTAAATTGAATCCGAGATATGCAGAAGCGTATTATATCAGAGGGATTATTCGTCATGCTTTAGGAGATACAGACGGTTGTACTGATTTAAGTAAAGCAGGTGAATTAGGCTATACACAAGCGTATAACGTAATTCGTGATTACTGTAACTAGTATATTTTTATCGAATAGATACTTAAAAAGCCACTACTCATATTTGGGTAGTGGCTTTTTGATTAGATTTAAATCCAACATTTAAAATTCATAATCTTGCATTTAATAGAGCTTATTCAAAACGTAAGTGCTTTACAGACTCTCCAGAATTGGCAAGTTCTAATAGGGAATCAATCCCGATTTGAAGATGCCGCTCTACAAAGTTAGCCGTTACCTTTTTGTCACTTTCTTCGGTTTTGACTCCGTCTGGGGTCATCGGGTTATCCGAAACCAGAAGCAACGCACCGTGTGGGATTTTGTTGGTAAATCCTACGGTAAAAATCGTTGCGGTTTCCATGTCGATAGCCATAGCCCTTATAGTTGTTAGGTATTGCTTAAAGCTTTCGTCATGTTCCCAAACTCTTCTGTTGGTGGTATAAATCAAGCCAGTCCAATAATCTAATTCCTGTTTTTTTATCATGGAAGATACCGCTCGCTGAAGTCTGAAGGACGGTAATGCTGGAACTTCCTTTGGCATATATTCATCCGAAGTTCCTTCGCCACGGACGGCTGCAATGGGCAATATCAAATCGCCAATGTCAATGTTTTTCTTCAAGCCACCACATTTGCCCAAGAACAAAACGGCTTTTGGCATAATTGCCGATAGTAAGTCCATTACCGTAGCGGCCATCGGTGACCCCATCCCAAAATTAATGATGGTGATATTGTTGGCAGTGGCGGTTTGCATCGGTCTGTCGATTCCCTTTACCTCTACATTAAATTGGTTGGCGAACATATCTACGTAGTTACGGAAATTCGTCAGTAGGATATATTGTCCGAATGACTCAGAAGGCATTCCTGTATATCTAGGAAGCCAATTTGACACAATTTCATCTTTTGTTTTCATTTGTTGATTTTATTTTATTGTACTTTTGTTGGTAGTGAAACGAACAGAAGGCCTTTCTTTTTGACCTCATCAGCGAAATATGACTAACTTAAATATCCCTCCATTCGATTACAAGATAAAAAAAAGTGACGAAAAACTACTTATTTTTGATATTCTAAGAAAAAAGTATGTGGTTTTAACTCCTGAGGAATGGGTACGACAACATTTTATACATTACCTCATCAATCACCATCAGTATCCAAAATCCTTAATTAAAGTAGAAAGTGGGCTATCCTATAATCAGCGACTAAAACGTACGGATATTCAGGTTTTTAATAGAGATGGTCAACTTTTTATGATTATTGAATGTAAAGCACCTCATATCCCCTTGAATCAACAGGTCTTTGAACAAGCAGCTCAGTATAATAAAGTGTTAAAAGCGGCCTATATTACCATCACCAATGGACTGGCTTGGTATGCTTGTAGTACCGATTGGGAAACGATGAGTATTCAATTTTTGGATAATTTGCCCGAATTCAAGTAAATTTTACGGCTTGATAATCAACGAATGTACTTTTTTGATTCGTAGCCTTCTATATTTGCGTTTTAAGCTAGTTGCTTAAAACGCTCCTAGCAATTTTAATAGAAACCAAAACCCTTCGTCATGCAAAAAGTATTAATGTTGATTGGATGTTGCTTTGCACTCTCGACCTCCATTGCTCAAAAAACACCTACCAAAGCCGTTGTTCCCAAAGCTCCTAAATTGGTTATCGGAATTGTGGTTGATCAGATGCGATACGATTATCTGTATCGTTTTTCTGAGAAATATGGACAAGGCGGTTTTAAACGCCTAATGGGCGAAGGCTTCAATTGTCGTAATCATCATTATGATTATTCACCAACTGTTACGGCAGCTGGTCATGCGGCTATTTTTACGGGTTCAATTCCTGCGGTTGATGGGATTGTTGGAAACGACTGGTACGATCAAAAATTAGGGCGTTCTGTTTACTGTGTAGAGGACACTTCAGTGACTACTGTTGGTACTGATAGTAAGGCAGGCTTAATGTCTCCCAAAAACCTATTGGTTTCCACCATCACAGACCAATTACATTTAGCAACTAATTTTCAGTCAAAAACGATTGGTATTGCTTTGAAGGACAGAGGGGCTATTTTGCCAGCAGGTCATACAGCGAATGCTGCTTATTGGTTCGATTCAAAAGATGGTTCATGGATTAGTTCATCTTTTTACATGAAAGACCTTCCACAATGGGTAAAAGACGTGAATGCCAAAAAGTTACCTCAAAAGTATATGGCACAAGGTTGGAAAACCCTTTTACCGATTGAACAATACACAGAAAGTACGGTCGATAACAAACCGTTTGAATCTAAATTTACAGGCGAACAAACGCCTACTTTTCCTCATGAATTAGCAGCTCAGGCTGGTGTGAATTTATTAGAGGTTATTAAATCAACACCGTGGGGAAATACGTTAACGAAAGATTTTGCCATTGATGCTATTACCAATGAAAAATTAGGAAAAGGTACGGCTACGGATTTCTTGACAGTTAGTTTTTCTTCGACCGATTATGTAGGTCATGCTTTTGGACCAAATTCAATTGAAGCGGAAGATACCTATCTCCGTTTGGATAAGGACATTGCTGAGTTATTGACGTTCTTAGATAAATCTGTTGGAAAAGAAAACGTGTTGATTTTTTTAAGTGCCGATCATGGTGTATCTGACGTTGCAGGTTACTGGCAAGAGAAAAAAATGCCAGCAGGTGTATATGAGTCAACCAAAGCAATGGACGAAATCAAAGCCGCTTTAAAACAACAATTTGGTGAAGGTGATTTTATAAAAGCGGAAGATAATTATCAGATTTACCTGAATCATAGTGTTTTGAAAGACAAAAAACTGAGTACAGAGCAGGTTTTTGAGGTAGTGAGAGAAGTATTATTGAAAAGAGGAGATGTATCGGACGTGGTGAATTTACATAACTTGGCAAACAGTACTTTACCTTCCTATCAATTAAACTTTGTGAGAAATGGATATAATCCTCGTCGTAGTGGAGACATTCTTTATGTCTTAAATCCAAGCTGGTACGTAGGACGTAAAACAGGAACTACCCACGGAGTAACTTACCGTTATGACACACACGTTCCATTGTTATGGTATGGCTGGAAAATCAAAGCAGGGGAAACATCTGTTAGAACGGCTATTTCTGACATTGCACCGACGGTTGCTGATTTGTTGAATATCCTAGAACCAAACGGGGCAATTGGAAATGTTATCGTAGATGTAGTGAAGTAAAACTTGTTTTAGATTTGTTATTTTTTCAATAAAAAGACGTATTTTTGGGGATTATCTTATGATATTTCCAATAAAAACCTTTTAATAAGTCATAAATATAATTCAGATGAAAATTGCTGTAATAGGATCGGGCTATGTTGGCTTAGTAACTGGAACTTGTTTTGCTGAAACAGGTAATCAGGTAACATGTGTCGATATAGATACGAAAAAGATTGAAAAAATGCGTAACGGAATTATTCCGATTTACGAACCGGGCTTAGATGATTTGTTTAATCGTAATACAGCAGAAGGCAGATTGAAGTTTACTACGAATCTTGCTGAAGGTATTAAAGATGCAAAGGTTATTTTTCTAGCTCTACCAACACCTCCAGGAGAGGATGGTTCTGCCGACTTAAAATATATTTTAAAAGTGGCTGACGATTTAGGCCCTTTGTTGGAAGAATACGTTGTAGTAATAGATAAAAGTACCGTTCCAGTAGGAACAGCAGAGAAGGTTCACGCAGCAATTGCTAAAAATGCGAAGGTAGAATTATTTGATGTGGTATCAAATCCTGAGTTTTTGCGTGAAGGTGTTGCGGTAGAAGATTTCATGAAACCTGACCGTGTGGTAATTGGTACAACCTCAGAAAAAGCGAAAGCTGTAATGACTAAATTATATGCACCACTAGTTCGTCAGGGTAATCCAATCATCTTTATGGACGAACGTTCTGCTGAGATGACTAAATATGCAGCCAATGCTTTTTTAGCAACCAAGATTACGTTTATGAACGAGATTGCTAACCTTTGTGAAAAAGTAGGAGCAAACGTTGACGATATTCGTAGAGGTATTGGTACGGATTCTCGTATTGGTAAGCGTTTCTTATTCGCAGGGATTGGTTACGGCGGAAGCTGTTTCCCTAAAGACGTTCAAGCCTTAGAGAAAACATCTAAAGATTTTGGTTATGATTTCGAAATTTTGAAATCGGTTATGAAAGTAAACGAAGAGCAAAAAACGAAATTAATTCCAACGATCACGAATCATTATGATGGTGACCTAAAAGGGAAAGTATTTGCGATGTGGGGCTTGGCTTTCAAACCTTATACCGATGATATTCGTGAAGCACCAGCTTTATACAATATCAAAGCCTTAGTGGATGCTGGAGCAATCATCAAAGCGTATGACCCTGAAGCAATGGAAAATGTACAAGGTGTAATTGGAGATGTAATTACGTATTGCAAAAGCCCTTACGAAGCCTTGAAAGAAGCTGATGCCTTATTGATTATGACCGAATGGCCTCAGTTCCGTACGCCAGAATTTGAAGCAATGGAATCACTACTGAAAGAAAAAGTAATTTTTGACGGCCGTAATTTGTACGAATTAGACCAGATGAAAGAATTAGGTTACACGTATTACTCAATCGGTAGAGATATTGTGAAATAAACGAGCTTTAAGCGATAAGCATTGGGCTTTATGCTTAAATACTAAATTCAATAAGTACTTCAATAGCTTAAAGCCTGACGCTTAAAGCCAAGAGCAATAAAAAATGAAAAGAGTATTAATTACTGGAGGTGCAGGGTTTTTAGGTTCTCACCTTTGTGATCGATTTATAAAAGAAGGTTTCCACGTGATTGCGATGGACAACCTAATTACGGGCGACTTAAAAAATATTGAACATTTATTTAAGTTACCGAACTTTGAATTTTATCACCACGATGTTTCAAAGTTTATCCATGTTCCAGGAGAATTGGATTATATCTTGCATTTTGCTTCTCCAGCATCGCCGATTGATTATTTGAAAATTCCTATCCAAACGTTAAAAGTTGGTTCATTAGGGATTCACAATTGTCTAGGTCTTGCTCGTGTTAAGAATGCACGAGTATTAATTGCTTCTACTTCGGAGGTATATGGTGACCCAACGGTTCATCCTCAACCAGAAGAATACTGGGGAAATGTAAACCCCGTAGGCCCTCGTGGTGTTTATGATGAAGCGAAACGTTTCCAAGAAGCAATGACGATGGCTTATCATACGTACCATAACTTAGAAACTCGTATCGTTCGTATTTTCAATACTTATGGTCCAAGAATGCGTTTGAATGACGGTCGTGTATTGCCAGCATTCATTGGTCAGGCTTTACGTGGAGAAGACTTAACGATGTTTGGAGATGGTTCTCAAACAAGAGCATTCTGTTATGTAGATGATTTAGTGGAAGGTATTTATCGTTTATTGATGAGTGACTACGCTCAACCTGTAAACATTGGTAATCCTGACGAAATTACGATTAAAGAGTTTGGGGAAGAAATTATCAAATTGACAGGTACAGACCAGAAATTGATTTCGTTACCTTTACCAACAGATGATCCGAAGCAACGTAAACCAGACATCACGAAAGCAAAAGCAATCTTAGGTTGGGAGCCAAAGGTAGCAAGAGCAGAAGGATTAAAAATTACGTATGAATATTTCAAATCATTACCGAAAGATGAGCTATTCAAAATGGCAAATCACAGAGAATTTGACAAGAAATAACCAATAATCCAAAATTATGAATTTTAAATTTTGGATTAAATAGCCTGGTTGTCAGTCTTTTAAAAGAAAAATAAACATCAATTAATTTTGCACAAGTATTTAGTATTAAAAAAGCCACCTTCTAATTCAGAAAGTGGCTTTTTTAATGTCATTAGGCTACTAATTAATAGCCACCGAGATACTTACGTAATACCCATTCCGTTGTGAGTAGTACTAAGAATAAACCTAGTAACCAACCGAGATTAATCATTTCGTTTAAATCTTCCGTTGCGTCGATTTTGTCTGGAACTTGATGATTAAGTAAAGCGGCTTCAAGTTTGTCTAACTGATTTGCTTGGAAAAATTTACCCCCAGTTTTAGCTGATAATTGGCGTAAGGCATCGAAATCTGCTCTTGTATTGGCTAATTCCACTTGTAGGTTCTGAATAACAAAGTCACCAGAAGCTTGTTCTACTTTGCCCAATACGGTTGAGCTTGCCGAGTAGTGGTACACGCCAGCAGGTAAGGAACTAATCTCAAACTTGCTATTTTCAGCGGAGGTTGAATAATTGTAGGTACGAGAAACGCCTTTTTCATCCTTCACTTGTAGCTTGATAGGTAAGTCGTACAGCTTTTCATAAATGGCATTGTAAATTTCTGTTTCGAAAACCACCTTGTCTCCCAAGTTAAAAATCGGATTCACTGGATATACTCGCAATTTACGTTTATCGTCTTTGGTCGAAATATATTGTAAGACTTTTAACATTAAATCATCTACAATTTCTTGTTTTTCCGTCAACTGATATTCTTCTAATCGCCATTCCCATAAGCCTTCGCCTGCTAATATCGCTGATTTTTTTGCACCAGAATTAACCACCAACAGTGGTTTTGTCGTTTGAATCGCCCCTATTTTTTGATATAAAATGACCTCTGAATTTGGTAGTAATTTATATTCTCCAAAAGGAACT
>JARXAV010000277.1 GCA_029865665.1 Flectobacillus sp.
CTAAAGCTAGAAAAGCTGCCACCACTAAAACAACAGCGAAAAGCACAAATGAAGATAAAGAAGACCTTCCAACAAAACCAGAAAAGAAAAAAGAGGTAGAAAAAGAAGGTTTTTAAACAAAAAAGACGGCTACCAAAATCAGGTAGCCATCTTTTTTTAATAGTTTTTCATATCCATTATACCTCCGCTTTCTAGCTGTAAATGACCAAGTAAGTTTAATAATCGCATTGTAGCACTTACACCATTCAGCACGGTAATTGTATCGGTTTGACGAACGGTGACACTATCCGTTGCAATTGGCACACGGCCGCAACTCCAAACAGAAGCATCGTCCCAATTCCCACTTTTTACGGTGGTCATACCGCTACAATGTACTAACTTCAATTCGTCGATATATAGAGGCATATTTTGCGAGTCCATCATCTTAATAGCTAGTTTTGCGACTCTACTAGGCAACCCAATCTTATTCCAAGCAATTTTGATAGCTGTCCATTTCTTCGGTAAAGCTACCACCTCAACACTATCTCCCTTATTGTCATTTGTCTGATATAAGTAAAATTGTAAGGGTAATACCGAAGATGCCTCATTATAAACCCAGCAACTAATTCCATCAGGAAAATCACTCGTAAACAAAGGTGCATTTAGGTATCGAAAATTAAGCATAGCCCCTCGCTCAGGCGATGCCAACTTGATAGCAAAACTATCAATTTTATAAGCCCCTTCTGCTCTTATGTTTAGGCCAGCTAAAGAGCTAGTATTCACCCAAGCACTTGTAACATTGTCTTTATAAAGATATTCATCTTGTGTTACCAGTGGATGAAAAGGTAATGTTGTTACTAAAATAGTATCACTTATTGATGATAAAAGTCCAGAGTTGTCCACCGCTCTAATGTAAAATTGATACGATGTTTCTGAATTCAGGCCATTAATGGTCAAAATAGAATCAGATGTAGTGATTACGCCTCCTCCAATTCTATAGACTTGATAATTAGCAATACCCTGACTATCGATAGATCTATCCCAAGTTAACTGTACAGTCGTCTCGCTTTTATTCAATATAGCCAAATGCAATGGAATAGTGGGAGGAATGGTATCTGGCAACGATTCTGTTATGACCTCTAATCCGTTCGTAAAATCCGACCAATTTCCCGAAGAATCTTTGGCTCTCACCACAAAACGATAATTAGTTTCGGCTGCCAAATTTTCAAAAGCATACGTATTTTGTGTTGTCCAAATCGTATCTGTTCCAGCAATTAGCTGATAACCTGCTACCCCAACATTGTCTGTGGAGGCATCCCAAGATAAATTGATTGTATGATAGGTTTTAGCAACAAGCTGTAAATTTTCTGGAACACTTGGAGCGATTGTATCACGTACTTCGGTAGTGCAATCAGGATAAATATCTTTGACATAAACCGTCGGAAGCCCCTGAGGATCTGTAACGGTTAATTTTACTCGATAAAAATAGAGATTACCATCACAAGGAACTGGACTCAATGTAACATAGGTAGAAGGAACATTACTAACTGGATTAGGGTGATTGTGCGTGTTATGATGTAAGGCTGTTTCCCATTTATAAATCAGTTGATTTTCAGCACTTTCCTTATCTTGAATAGTTGCACTTAATGCCACCTGAAGAGGCGATTGATTTGCAAAAATTTGAATAGAATCTACCGATGTTAAACTTATGACTGGAGGTGTGTTATTTAATGAGATAAGTACTGTTTTGACACTACTTAATCCATGAGAATCAGTAACAGTTAGTGTTGCATTGACGTTATAAATGGCTGAATCTGGGGCAGTAAAAATATGATTTACAATACTCCCATCTTCAACTGGACTACCATCGCCAAAATCCCAAGTATAAGTTAAAGCTTCGTTTTCAGGATCCGAGGAAGCCGTGGCATCCAACGTGATAGCAAGCGGAGACTCGCCCCAATAAACCGTTTGAGTAACCTTAGCCTTAGGTGCTTGATTTGAAGACCCGTACTTTATTTCACGAATACTTCCCACATACGACGCATAATACACATGGCCATTCACAGGGTTTTCGGCAATGCAAGTTACGCCCATTGCCAAACTATCAAGAGGCGAAAGTTTTTGAAGTTCATTAGAGGTATCTAATGATAAAGCATGAATCCAGTTATCGCTTAGGTAGTTTTCTCCATTGTCAAAATTCCCAATGAGATAAGCACCTTGATAAGCACTCGGGAAATTTGTTCCTGTATAAAATACACCTCCAATTACACAATTGCCTTTTAAGTCAAAATCAGGATTAAATGTAATGGCATCTACCGCTCCACCAGCTTTATAGGCTCTTGCCCCACCACCTCGAAAATCCACAACGGGCCGTGTCCAACTAATGGAATTGGTAAACTCCGAACGATTTTCTGGAAACGGTACTAAAGGACTATTATCTTCTGTCATTCCTTCATATAAAGGCCATCCGAAATTTTGTCCACCCTGCGTAACCACGTTAACCTCCTCTTTTTGACCAGCTCCCACATCACCAACATAAATTTCGCCAGGGTTTGCGTCTTCTGGAAAATGACTTCCCGTATTGGGCTTTATAGTCATTCGGAAAGGATTTCTGAAGCCCATTGCCCAAACCCGAGATTGTGGCATCCGAGGATTTGTACCCTCATAAAATGGATTACTTGATATTCCATCCCCTGTGGCTGGGTCAATACGGATAATTTTCCCACTCAAAGAATTGACGATTTGCGAACGCCAAGCACCCACGTTATCATCTTCATTTATTTCTGGAGTAGTAGGGTCATCTTGCCTTAAAATTCCTTCCTCAATAGCTTGCTGATAATACGTATTGGAATTCGAACCATAATCGGGAGTATAGTGAGTTGATTCCCCACAAGAAGCCAAGAGTGTTCCATCTGTCCCAAAGACTAAACTGCCCACATTATGGGTTTCAGCAACCATCGGGAAACCGTCATTCTTATCACGGCCAAGTAATACAAAACGACTTTCTGGCATCACCGAGAAATCGTTCAAATCTAAGGTATATCGAGTTATCCGACCAATAGAAGCGTGTTCGTAATCACTTGCATTGGCATCATAGTCTGGTAATCCATAGTGAGTTAAATGATAAAATTCAACTTCATATAATAAATAGAAATAGCCATTTGTTAAAAAGTTGGGATCTAGCGCAAAGCCCTTCAATCCACAATCTACACTCGTATTAACTTCCTCCGCTAAATCTAAGAGCTGATGCCAACTACCATCGCTCGTACGACCCCATACTTTTCCATCCTTTTCCCATGCAAAACATCTTCCTTGTGGATCAAAAGTAATTCCATTAACACTTCCAAAACCACTTGCAAAATTGGTATCTTGGAAATTAGCTTGCTGACCAAAGGAGCAGACACTTGCAAAAAAAAATAGCAGTGAAAAAGCGACGATAGCTTTCATGGTTTAATATTATTTATTAGTGGCTTTGTTATTTACCTTTGACAATATTAGTACCAAAAGGTTTAAATCTATTATTATAACTAAGCTACTCATTTAATATTTCCCCAACAGACCTTAAATACTTGATTGACAACAACTAATAAGTACTTATTTTGAGTTCAGAACTTGACTGAAAATTTAATATACCTAATAGGTTCAACAAACGAACGGTCGTACTCACCCCTGATAACACAGTAACAATGTGACCAGTGTTGATTGTAACAGTATCAGTTACAATTGGAATACGCCCACAAGACCAAATAGTCGCATCCTCCCAATTCCCACTTTTTACGGTGGTCATATCGCTACAATGTACCAACTTAATTTCATCAAGAAAGAGTGCTTCATCTTGACTTCCAAGTACCTTGATTTTCAATTGGGCAATTCTCGTTGGTGAGTTTAGCATACTCCATGGCACAATCACTTCAGACCAACTATTTGCGGATAAACTCACTTGCACACTATCACCAATACTTACTAAATTAGGGATTGACCTTAGTTGAATCGGTATCGCAGACATACCTGAGTTATAAACCCACAGCGATATTCCTCCAGGAAAATCTTCTGTAAAAAGTGGATAACTAGTATAATCGAAAGTTACTTCATCACTCATTACAGGAGTGGTTATTTTTATTGACTTAGTATCAATCTTATAGTTATCTCCATTTGCTAAATCAATTCGAGAAGTTGCATATTGCGAACTCCATTTTGTCGAAACACTTTCATGGTAGATATATTCATCCGCTGTCACCAATGGATGTACAGCATTCGTCGTTACACTAAAGATATTACTGTAATTTGAATAATTACCACTGCTATCAATAGCTCTTATCTTGAACTCATAGCTTGTTTCCTGGATTAATCCACTAATAGTCAAACTAGTATCCGAAGTATAACTGGTATCAATCCCTATATTAACTAACTCATATTGTAAGATTCCACTGTTGTCTGTTGCTTTATTCCATGCTAAAGAGATAGTGGTTTCAGATTTTGCTATTACCTGTAAATTGCTGGGAACAGTCGGGTTTTCCAAATCATTACTACAAGATGGGTAAATATCTTTAACATAAGTACTCGAAAGCCCTTGAGTATCTGTAATCGTCAATTTTACTCGATAAAAATAGGTATTCCCATCACACGGAACAGGTGTCATAGAGAACGACGAAACACTTGACGTACTTACAGGGTCTGGATGATAGTGAGTATTATGGTGTAACTCTGACTCCCAAAGATAACTTAGCTCTGTATTCGCACTTTCATTATCTGATACAGTAGCTCTTAACTGTACATAAGTAGTGACTTTGTTAGCAAAAATACCAATATGATCCACCGAAGTAGATAAAATCTGAGGTGGCGTATTGTTTAAATATATTTTGACACTTTTCGTAACACTTAATCCTAAGGCATCTGTTACGGTTACTGCAACATTGAAACTTGTAGGTAACGTGCTTGATGTTGTGAAAGTATGCGAAACAGAACTCCCCGTTTGTAGCGAAGAGCCATCTCCAAAGTTCCAACTATAACTCAATACTCCCCCCTCTGGGTCAGTAGATCCACTTGCATCAAAAGTGAAATTAACATTACTATCTGCACTCCAATATACTTCATTGGTAAGTTTAATCACAGGCGGTTGATTTCCTGTATCATATTTGATTTCTCTTATACTACCAACGTATGCCGTATAATACAAATAACCATTCATTGGATTTATAGCCATTGAAGTTACCCCTGGAGCGAAATAATCAATTGGCAAAACTTGTTGAAGTTCATTCTCTGAATCAAACTTAAATGAATGAATCCAGTTAGAAGTAGTAGAATTACCACTATTATCAAAATTTCCGAATAAATAAGTACCTTGATACTCCGCAGGAAAATTTGTTCCAGTATAAAAAACACCACCAATGATACAAGTTCCTTCTATATCAAAACTAGGATTAAAGCTACTTGTCGATACGATTTGCCCACCTTTGTAAGCTCTACTACCTCCATATCGATAATCCATTGCAGGCCTTTTATGATTAAGAACCGTAGTAAACTCATTGCGATTATCGGGGTAATAGACAATAGGCGATGACCCTTCTTCCATCCCTTCAAACCTTGGCCATCCGAAGTTTTGCCCCCCTTGAGTTATAATATCCACTTCTTCTTTATAGGAACTCCCTACGTCAGCTACATAAATTTCTCCAGGATTACCATCAGCACTATTATGTGAACCAGTATTGGGCTTCAACGTCATTCTAAAAGCATTTCTTAATCCTAATGCCCAAACTCTTGACTTGGCTGCTCTTGGATTGTTTGAATCATAAAAAGGGTTACTCGGAACGCCATCACCAGTAGCTGGATTTATTCGGATAATTTTACCACTCAAACTATTAACTATCTGAGCTCTCCATGCACCTATATTATCGTTTTCATTAACCGTTGGAGTCGTAGGGTCATCAAGTTTCAAAATTCCATCATAAATAGCTTGCTGG
>JARXAV010000307.1 GCA_029865665.1 Flectobacillus sp.
ACTATTTTTACACCTTAAATATCATTTTATGCGTCGTTATTCTACACTATTAATCGTTTTATTCTTCATCTTGACTGGTTTTCAGCAAGAAAAGTGGGGCTTTTATGCCCACCAGCACATTAATCGCTTGGCCATATTTACATTGCCGCCCGAATTGATGCCTTTCTATAAAAATCATTTAAGGTATTTGGTTGAACACGCTGTTGATCCCGATCAACGTCGTTATGCTGTTGTTGGCGAAGCTCCAAGACATTTTATCGACTTGGATCGTTATGGTGACTCCGCAGTCTATAAATTACCACACTACTGGAAAGATGCCGTAGAAAAGATAGGAGAGGATAGCCTAATGAAACACGGAATTGTTCCTTGGCATATTCAAGCAATGAAATATCAGCTAACGAAAGCATTCAAAGAAAAAGATACGTGGCGTATTTTAAAACTTTCGGCTGAAATGGGACATTACATTGCAGATGCCAATGTGCCTTTGCACACCACTTCTAATTATAACGGACAAAAAACAAATCAAGTAGGGATTCATGGTTTTTGGGAGTCTCGTTTGCCTGAATTATTTTTAGGAGAATATGATTTTTTTGTAGGTACAGCCGAATACGTAGAACATCCTTCAAAACGCATTTGGCATAATATTGCTCAAGCAAATGCCTGTTTGGATTCGGTGTTGTTATTTGAAAAAAGTCTAAGTCTAAAGGTGAAAGAAACCAAACGGTATGCGATTGAAGAACGTAATGGGCAGAATATAAAAGTCTATTCAAAGTCTTACGCAACACAGTATCATCAAGCACTGAACAAGCAAGTGGAGCGTCAAATGAGGCGTTCGATAAAAATGATTGGCGATTTTTGGTTTACCTGCTGGGTAGATGCTGGACAACCAGATTTAACGGACATCGTTTCTCAAAAAGAATCTGACGAGTTACAACAGGCGGATACAGCAGAACGGAAGTCGTGGCTTAGTCGAATTTTTACTGCTAGGGAAGAAAATGATTAGAGAGAACTACTCGGTAAAACGTTTAGACCATCACGTATAATAATTTTTTAGAGGGCTACTTAAATAAAACAGGTTGATTGTTTCTTTTTAATGTTATTAATTACCGAACTTTGTGTCCTGTTCAATGTAGATAAGCAATATTTTCTTGTCAGACATCAGCAAATCCACTCGCTCTGTTCTGTTATTATCAAGTTGTCTCAGTTAAAAGTCCTCATAATCCTACTTCCATTTGATACGTTTCATTAAAATCTAAAAGTTATGAAAAAAAAGATATTCATGGCCTTTATGGCCTCATTTTGGGTTATTGCTTCATTTGGGCAGAAAAAAGTAAAAAGTCAGTATCTAATTGCTAGTTCAGATAGACCCGCTGTATCTAATGAAAGGCCTACACCGAAAAAGCATCCAAATTTTGAACACCGTGTAATGTATCAAGGACCTGTTCCTCACAAAAGTCCAAAGCGTGAATTGAGAGGCGTTTGGGTAAGCACCGTTCAACGAGTTGATTATCCAAGCCATGCCACAACCAATATTGATGAGCTTCGTAAAGAATGGATGGATTTGTTACAATATTATCAGGAACTCAATTTAAATACGGTTATTGTGCAGATTCGCCCAACTGGAGATGCTATTTATCCTTCAAAAATTGTTCCTTATTCGAAGTGGTTAACAGGTAAATCAGGAAAGCCTTTGGACGGTAATGCAGATTTGCTTGCCTACATGATTAAAACAGCTCATGAAGAAGGATTTGAATTTCATGCTTGGGTGAATCCTTATCGTGTCATTATTGATGAAGATACAACCGATTTAGACCCAAGACATCCGTTGAAAGCACATCCTGAGTGGGTAGTGAAATATGGACGAGAGTATATTATGAATCCAGGGATTCCAGCGGTTTGGCGTTATTTGACAGATGTTGTTGGAGAGGTAGTTAAAAAATACGATGTAGATGCAGTTCATTTTGATGACTATTTTTATCCTTATCGTATCGCAAATGAGCCTTTTCCCGATAAGCAAGCGTTCGCTAAATATGGTAAGAAATTTGCCGATGTTAATGATTGGAGACGAGCCAATACGGATTCTTTGATGTGGAATGTACGAAAGGTTATTAAAAAAAATAAACCTCATGTTCAACTTGGGGTAAGTCCTTTTGCTGTTTGGCGAAACAAGAGTGATGATCCGAATGGCTCCGATACGAAAGCTTTTCAACGCTGTTATGACGATTTGTACGCAAACGTGCTTTTGTGGATTCAGCGGGGATGGCTGGATTATGTTGCTCCTGAAATTTATTTTAACATCGGGCATCCATTGGTTGACTATAAAACAATTTTAGATTGGTGGGCTAGTCATAGCGAAGGTACTAATTTATATGTTTCGCATGCTATTTATAAAATAAACCGTCAGGAGAAGTTTCCTGCTTGGAACGATCCTGATGAAATTCCTCGACAGTTAAATATCGCACGAAGTAATGAGCATGTGAAAGGATTAGTCTTTTTTAGTTCGAAATGGTTGAAAGTTAATGATCCAGGAGTTACGAGTGTTTTGAGAGATCAATTTTTTATTGATAAAGCAGAACTTCCGCAATCAGTTAAATAATCAGGTCTATCTATTGAAACAAAAAAAAGTCATACTGTTGAGTATGACTTTTTTTTGTTTCAATAGAACTTTATTGAACGACAATATTTTTTGCTAAAATTCTTATATATATAATGTTAACTAATTGTTCTTTGTTAAGAAAAGTTCTTATATTTGTCATTAATATTTAGCCTTTGTTTTTAATTGTTTGCATTTCCGCTAAGCGAACAAGTCCGCCACTTTATTAAAAACTGCTATCAATTTATCAAATCATCTTACTTTGAACTTGATTCTTTTCGATTATCCTAAGTAGTGAAAAGAAGACAGTTTATCTTTTTGTTTAAAACTTTACTGGTTTTTTAGTTTTCCATTCATAAAAATGGATACTAGATTTTCTCGCTTATTTTTTAAAATAGGCTTGATGTTTACGTTGTTTATCCAATGACGTACTGACACTTATTGTTTGTTGTGTGGCAACAAGCGTATTGGTGTCGTGTGTCCTCTTGTATATAGTTTAAGTAGTCAGTACAAACCCAACCCATAACACATGAACAACTTTACTTTTATTAAATCTGCTTATCGAGAGGAATGCGGTAATTCTGTCTTTCGATGTTGTTATCATCTTCTTGATAACGTTTTATCTACAACAAATAGTATGCCAAGTTTTGCTAAAAGTGCAAAAAATAAGCTGTTTTTTTTATTTTTGTTGCTTTTGGGCTCTTTTAGTGGGTATTCGCAAAACTTACTAACTAATGGGAATTTTGAAACAACAAAAACAACCCCTTGGTCATGTTATCCAAGTTTTAGTATAAGTACATATACTGGAACTTATGCTTATTCAGGTTCTTCGTTAGTATTGAATAATAACGATTATACTTCGAATTATTATGTTTGGCAAGATGCAGTAGCAACGGCTGGTAAGACGTACACAATTTCATGTATTGCGTCTACACATAAACCTACCTATTATGCTTCGGTTGGTTATGAGTTCTATAACAGTCTTGGTATTTTATTGGCGAAAAGAACGGAGAAAAGAGTGACAGAGTGTGTGTATAATGCGGTAAAGTTTGGAAAATATGAGTTTACAGGGGTAGTAGCACCTTCTGGTACAGCAAAAATTAGATTTGTAGGATATTGTAATGGTACGGCATTGAAGTTAGATAATATAGCTATTCAACTTAGTTGTAATAATGTAACGAGTGGTGGAACGATTGCAAGTGATCAAACGGTGTGTTCTGGTAGTACACCAGCAAAGTTAACGAGTGCCACATTACCAACAGGTGGATCTGGCACGCTTGAGTATTTATGGTTAAGTACTACAAGTTTAAGTAATGGAACTTGTCCTGCTAATGTTGCAGGTTCAACCATTTATAAAGCTATTCCTGGGGCTACAGGGACTGAATATCAGCCTGCTGCTTTAACAGGTACTACCTGTTTTATTCGTTGTGCACGTCGTAACCCTTGTTCGGACTATGTGGGTGAGTCGAATAAAGTGAAAATTACGGTTTCAGGTTCTTGTTGTAGTAATGTAACGAATGGAGGAACGATTGCAACCAATCAATCTGGATGTAGTCCTTTCGATCCAACTGCTTTAACAAGCACGACATTACCAACAGGAGGGACAGGCTCACTTGAATATGTATGGATGAAGAGTACGACAGCTTCTACGTACACTGCTGCTACTTTGAGTCAATGGTCTCTGGTTATTGGGGCAACTGCCGCAACGTATGATCCAGGGGCGTTATCAACAACTACTTACTATTTACGTTGTTCTCGTCGTAGTGGTTGTTCTGATTACGTTGGAGAGTCGAATATTGTTGGCATAACTGTTACAGGTGCTTGTTGTAGTAATGTAACAAGTGGTGGAACAATCGGAGCTGATCAGAGTATTTGTTCAGGTAAAAGCCCTGCTGTATTTACAGAACTGACAGCCGCATCGGGCGGTAGTGGAACATTAGAATATGTTTGGAGCCAATCAACAAGTTTGACAAACGGCGTTTGTTCAACAGATGCGAGTGCTTATACAGCTATTCCTGGAGCTACGTCTTCGACCTATCAAGCACCAGTATTAAGCCAGACCACATGTTATTTACGTAAATCAAGACGTAGTTCATGCTCAGATTATACAGGAATTTCGAACGCACTTAAAGTTACGGTGAATGCTTCTTGTCAAGGAAGTGACCCTGTGTGTATTTCACGAAAAAGAAGTGTTATCAATTCGTCATATTGTGGAGCTTCAACTAATAGTTATGGTTTGTGGTTTGAAGATTTAGTAGGAAATGTTTCAAGTCCTAATCAACACTTCTCAGTAAAATCAGGTGAGTTTGTAGAATATTGTGATGGTAAAGCTGTATTAACTTACACTGCGTGTGTATTGGGAGGTGGTGCGAATGACTGTATCACAACAACCGTGAATTATTCAGGTCGTACAGGTACTCCTCCAACTGGTAGCCCTGTTACCAATACTCACTGTACTAATTATGTACCATCAGTATCAGATTGGTATTATTACTCAACGTCAACAGGTACGTTCTCGGGAACAGGTATTTATGCTGGTTTAACTGGTACATACACTCCATTTATGGCTGCCCTACAAGTAGGTACAGGAGCTAACCTAAATGATATTGCAAGTTTTGGAGCGAGTAGCTGGTTTA
>JARXAV010000065.1 GCA_029865665.1 Flectobacillus sp.
GGCTTTAACGTTGCATTCCGTTACCAAGATCCATTTGTATGGCAGTCAACGTTTGTAGGAACTAGTCTTGGTAATTCAGAAGGAAGTTATATTCCATCATTCACAACCTTAGACGCACAACTTAATAAGAAAATTGCTTCTATTAAGTCGATTGTCAAACTAGGAGGAACAAACTTATTGGGAACAAAATATTCAAACTCATGGGGTAATCCATCTGTTGGATCTATGTTTTATGTAAGCTTAGTATTTGATGAATTGTTAAATAAATAAGGTGAATTTTGAAATTTTAAATGATGGATTTTGGATGTTGAATTAATTTGGGATATTTAGTTTTCTACCAAATATCAGTTGATTCTAAATAAGAAAGGCGGTTAGGAAAATCCTAACCGCCTTTCTTATTATCAAAGATGTGAATCTAACATTCAAAATCCATCATCCAAAATTCAACTAGATATATTGGTTGATAATATTTTCCAATAATTCTTGTTTTCCACTAGTTCTAGCTGGTTCGCCATCTGCTAATGCGATTGTACGTAAATCTTCAAGTGTTAACTTACCAGCTTCAAATTCAGCACCTTTTCCTGCGTCAAAAGAAGCATAACGGTCTGCACGAATTTTCTTGTATGCTGATTTTTCTAAGATGCTATCAGCAATCACCAATGAACGAGCAAAGGTATCCATACCACCAATGTGTGCATAGAAAATATCATTCAAATCTGTAGAGTTACGACGGATTTTAGCATCGAAGTTGATACCTCCATGCGTGATACCTTTTCCTTCTAAAATGATTAACATAGACTCTGTTAATTCATTCAAGTTATTCGGGAATTGGTCTGTATCCCATCCGTTTTGGTAGTCACCACGGTTAGCATCCATGCTACCTAACATGTTATTATCCACAGCTACTTGTAATTCGTGTTGGAATGTATGACCAGCTAAAGTAGCGTGGTTTACTTCAAGGTTCAACATGAAATCGTTTTCTAAACCGTATTCTTTCAAGAATCCGATTACAGTTGCTGAGTCAAAATCGTATTGGTGTTTCGTTGGCTCACAAGGTTTAGGTTCAATAAAGAATTTACCTGTGAATCCGTTTTTACGAGCATAGTCACGAGCAATCGTTAAGAACTGTCCCATGTGAGCTAATTCACGTTTCATGTCTGTGTTCAACAAGGTCATATAACCTTCACGACCACCCCAGAATACGTAGTTTTCACCATTCAAGGCAATCGTAGCGTCAATCGCATTTTTAACCTGCGTACCAGCATGTGCAACCACCGAGAAATCAGGGTTTGTAGAAGCACCATTCATATAACGAGGGTTAGAGAACACGTTCGCAGTACCCCACAATAACTTCACACCAGAAGCAGCTTGTTTTTGCTTCGCATAATCAACGATTGACTGTAAGTTAGATTCGTACTCGCTCATTGAGCTACCTTCGTCAACTAAGTCAATATCGTGAAAACAATAATAAGGAGCGCCAATTTTAGTGAAAAATTCAAAAGCAGCATCCATTTTATCTTTTGCTCTGTCAACAGCACCAGCTTTTACATCCCAAGGGAATTGTTGCGTTCCTGGGCCAAATGGATCAGAACCTTGTCCACAGAAAGTATGCCAGTATGAAATTGCAAAACGTAAATGCTCTTTCATGGTTTTGCCCGCTACAATACGGTTCTCATCGTACCATTTAAACGCCAACGGGTTATCTGACTCACGTCCTTCAAATTGAATTTTTCCAATTCCACTAAAAAATTCTTTGTCTCCTAATGTGATATTTGCCATTATTATATTTTTGAAATTTGTTTGATTGCTTTTATAAGACAAACATTTGACGGAACCGCAACAGTTAACCGCCAAATGTTGTACTACACTCATGAACCCAATTTTTGTAAAACAAAAATTTTAATTGTATTATCTATGTTATAAATAGTTAATTTCTAAGCTAAGTGTTCTGTACTGTTCTGTTATTTAATTTTACTACGAAAGTACAATTAATTCTACATAAAGACAAATATATTGACTCCTAATTTATAATTAAGCCAATTGTTAGTCAAAATAGTGACTTTGATAGCTCGGTAAGTCATTGAAAAAAACTAAAGCGTACTAAATTGTGTTATTTTCGTAGTTAGGGAAGGATAAAGAGGGTATAGCGGTTGTATAAAAAGTTTATGAGCGACTAAAGCTAAAAGCAGTTTGATAAAAAATATTTTGCACAGAATGCTTTTAACTTTAATCTCTACACTTTTCACACACCTCCAGCTTTCAAAAACAGATTTTAATAGAAGTAAATGACAACATTTGATTATAAGACTGCATTGGCAAAGCTACCTGAAGCACCAGGGGTATATCGTTATTTTGATGAAGAAGGAACCGTTATTTATGTCGGTAAGGCCAAGAATCTAAAAAATAGGGTAAGTAGTTATTTCGCCAAATCAAATCAACACGACCGAAAAACAAAACGATTGGTGAGCCAAATTTGTAATTTGGAGTTTACCATTGTACACACTGAATTTGATGCTCTCTTATTGGAGAATACGCTCATCAAAAAATACCAACCCAAATTTAATATCTTATTGAAGGACGATAAAATGTATCCCTTCATTTGTATTACCAATGAACCGTTTCCTAAGTTGATTACAACAAGGCGGGTAGATAAAAAATTGGGGACATTCTTTGGTCCATTTGCCCATCAGAGAGCGATGTACGCCTTATTAGAGATGTTTGGACAATTGTATAAATTTCGAACCTGTAATCTTAATTTACATGAAAAAAATATTACGGAAGGCAAATTCAAAATTTGTTTAGAATACCATATTGGCAATTGTAAAGGCCCTTGTGAAGGCTTGCAAACGGAAGCTGATTACCTCAAAGAAATAGAGCAAGCCAAACATATTTTGAAGGGAAACATGACGTTACCTCGTCAGTATTTTGAAGAAAGAATGTACACTGCTGCGGAGAAACTAGCTTTTGAGGAGGCACAAGAATATAAGGAAAAACTTGCCTTGTTGGTTAATTTTCAGAGTAAATCAACGGTGGTAAATCCGAATATCAAAGATGTAGATGTTTTCTCGATTGTATCGGACGAAAATATTGCTTTTTTGAACTTTATGAAAGTGTTGAATGGATTTATTACGCAAACCCAAACCATTGAAGTCAAGAAAAAGTTGGAAGAAACGGATGAAGATATTCTGACCATGCTGGTTTGGGAAATGCGAGAGCAGTACGACAGTGAGGCGAAAGAAGTTATTACCAATATTCCGCTTTCTATACAGTTAGCAGGTATCGAAAATACGATTCCACAGATTGGCGACAAACGGAAACTGTTGGATATGTCCTTGAAAAATGTCTTGTATTTCCGTAAAGAAAAAGCAGATAGAAAAGCCGCCGAAGACAGTGGGGGAGACCGTAAAATGCGTATTTTGTTGACGCTTAAAAATGATTTACAACTAAAAAGTTTACCCCGTCATATTGAGTGTTTTGATAACTCCAATATTCAAGGAACAAATCCTGTTTCGGCAATGGTATGCTTTAAGGATGGCTTACCTTCCAAAAAAGATTATCGTCATTTTACTCCTCGTACCGTAGAAGGCCCAAATGACTTTGCTACCATGCACGAGGTCGTTACAAGACGCTATACTCGTTTGTTGGAAGAAGAACAGGATTTACCAGACTTAATTATTATTGATGGCGGAAAAGGACAATTAAGTGCCTCTTGTGATGCCTTGAAAGCAATCGGACTGTATGGGAAAATTCCAATCATTGGCATTGCTAAACGCTTGGAAGAAATCTATTTTCCAGAAGACAGTGTACCCTTGTATATTGATAAAAAATCAGAATCTTTAAAGTTGATTCAACGTTTACGAGACGAAGCTCACCGTTTTGGGATTACCAAGCACCGAGACAAACGCTCAAAGAATTTTATCATTAGCCAGCTAGAAGGCTTAGAGGGAATTGGAAAAGTAACCGCTACGAAATTATTAAAACACTTCGGTACAGTAAGTAATTTGTATAAAGCACCGCTAGAAGAATTAGAGACAGTCTTAGGCAAAGCGAAGGCATTACAACTAAAAGAACAATTGAGTGTCATGAATGACCAATAAAATAAAGGTACAAAAAAAGAGAACCCGATTGAGTTCTCTTTTTTCTTTTGAAGATGGATTAATATTCCCAAAGGTTATGTTCCATTTCCATTAATTTGAATTCTTCTTGTTGCGAGTTTACAAGACCTTGTTTTTCGCCACCATAAATATCATCCAAGTATTTGTCCTGAGCATTTCCTTTTTTGATTAAGCGAGCATTGAACAAACGCAAGTCGAAAGCATCAGCCATGTTCTTGTGTTGAGCTTCATTTTGTTCGTTATACCAAATACAGTTTGGATTACTGCGGAACAATTTATCTAAATCTTTGTAGCGGAAAGAAGCAACCGTTTTGTCGAAACCTGCCGCTGTTTTGTTTGCAGGGATTACCACAGTTAATGCTTGAATATCGAAATACAAACGAGAACGTTGTTTATCAAAAATGGCGTCTTCTTTTAACTCAATGATTGACAATTCTTTTGGGAAATAATAGATTCCATCGCCACCAGCAGGTTTTGGAGCTAAGTCATTTCCCCAGCCATCACCACCGCCAGCAGGTTTCTGAGCAGCAGGCTTTGTATCGCCCCAACCATCATCTGCACCTGCAGTCGCTCCAGTATTTGCTTTTTCATTACCAAATCCAGCAGCTTTTTCAGCATCAGAAAGCGATTGGTCGCTAACTGCATTTTCCATTTCCAAATTCTTCAAAAATTGCTCTTTCGTCAATTTAGTTCTTAAAGAATCGTTTGCATACGGTTGTAAAACGCCGCTTTGCACCCATTCAATTAAGTATTTGGTTACTTCGTTACCTTTTGAGAAGAAAGGCTGGTTTTGTTTTTCGTTCAAATCCATTCTTCTCCACAAACGTCTTTTCCACATGATATTCGATTCGTCAATTGGGCGAACAGAATCTGGGTTTTTGCCGTTGTTGGTCTTTTCTTGTGCTGATGTAAACGTGCAAGCAGCCAATGTCAAAAGAGCCGAGCCTGCGATTTTCACTAGATGTTTCATCTGATTATAATGTTCAGTTATTTCGATGGAATCAATGAAACGCCTTAAAAGTCTCTAAGGCGTTTCATTATGCCCCTATTCGTTAAAAGTATGCCTTATTCGATTGAATATCAGTCTTTAATGTTGCAAGAATAACGAAGAATACTAAGTTGTATTGTAATAACCTTCAGCTAATTGATGAAGGTCGAGTAATCATTAATTCAAAGGAATGTTAATTACACGGTTGTAAGGAATGCTTTCCACACCACCTCTAAAGTTTCTGCGTTGTACACCTTTCACTTCGATGTAGTAACGGTCTCCAGGTTGAGCTTGTGCTGCCAATGAGCTAATACCCACGCTATTTGCCCCACTTGCATCCCCAATCTTACGAGAACCTCTTGCCAAGGCTACATAAATTTCAGATACACGGAACTGAGCATCTTCTGGGTTAGTCGATTTGAATGATTCATCCGCAACAGCGTCTGCACTAACACTACGTAATCCACTTGCACTTGCTCCACGTTTCTCATCTAACACACCACCATTACCACGAATTACTACATCTGGTCTTGGTACACGACGTACACGGAAGGTTTCTTTTCCAAGTAATACACCACCATTAGATACGTTTAAGGTAGCATTTGCTGAGTTTGGTACAATGGTAACTTTACCACGTTCGCCTGGGATGGCATCTCCACCATCAACCGAGAACGAAGGATTCCATAATGCTCCTAAACCTGGACTAACTACACTGATGCGGTTAGCACAACCTAAGTATAAAGCAGGTAAGGTTGCTGTTTCGATGTTGTAAGTTGGTTTCAATACAAAATAATCTTTCGTGATTGATTCTGTTTTAGGTCCTGTTGGACTCATGTATGAAACCGAAGCTGTATAAGTTTTCTTGGCTAACCCATTTTTATCATACGAACCACCCGTAGTTTTGAATTTCACCTGACCACGGCCGTCTTTTACAGGAACACCGCTTCCATTGATACTCATACGTGGAGTAAACCCGCTTGATGTAGCTGCGATGAAGATTTCAGCTTCATAATCCATACCCGCAACAACCGTATTTGAACTAGCCGAGACTTGAGCAAATACTTTATCAAACTTAATTTCTTTTGCACCTACTTTCGACGCTAATTGGCTTAACACTTCGCCTTCATAACGTCTGATTTCTGCTTGCTTTTGACTTAATGTAGCCAATGCAGCAGGAACAGGAGTTTGTTCAAAGTTCAATTCAGCAAAGTCCTTGTTACGTTGACTTGCATCTTTTCCAACAACAGGGTCGTCTTTTGCATCAAGAGCTAAAGAGCCAAAGGTTGTTCCTTTATCTGCATAACCTAATAATTTTTGACGGAAACTTTCCATAGAGCCAACTAATTTATACGCCTCTCCATTTTTATTCGCTCCAATCATAATTTGGTGAACAATTTCGGTATTTTTGATATCCTTCAATTGTCCTGTTTCTGCATCGTAACCACCACTGCCGTCAATTACTTTACTTTTTACTGCATCAATTTCAGAAACCATACCATCTGCTAAACTACGCACAGCGGCTGCTTTCTTGATAATTTCTGCGTAGGCACCAGGGTTCGGTAAATCTTTGATACGCTCAGAGATTCCTTTTTCTAGTCCTTTATTTTTTTCAGTCGAAGACTGATTTGCTGTTTCTAAACTGTTATTCAACAATACGAACTTCTGTAACAAGGCATCACTCACTTGCAATGCAAGCAAAGCGGTGAGAACCAAGTACATCATCCCGATCATCTTCTGCCGAGGCGTCTCTTTTAAACCTGCCATTTTTTTATACTCTTAAAGAATTATAGTTTAAGTTTTATTCAATAATATCTGTTCTTAAATTTTGTAAGATAGATAATATTTGTCAATTAGTTCCCTTTCATTGCTGACAACATACTTCCATAAACATTGTTCAATGAAGCGATGTTACTATTCAATTTTGCTAATTCTTGCTTAAACTGTTGCGTATCTTTAGAAGTTTCTGACATGTTTTCCATAGCAACAGTTAAGTTACCGTAGAAAGAGTTCATTGCTTTCAAATGCTTGTTTGTGTCTTGTAATTCCAATTCATATACAGCGTTCAAAGCACCCATGCTTTGCGTTACTTTTTGGAATTGAGCTTGGTATTCTTTTGCACCTTGAGAAGCCGCAGACATATCGGTTAAAGCACCAATGGTTGAACTATATGATTTACTCATATCGTTCAATGAGTTAGAAGCTGCTTTTACATTTTTAGCATAGTCGCTAGTAGCTACAGAAGCATCTGTAAGGTCAGTCATTTTTGATACATTGTCTGTAAGGGCTTTCATTCCTTTCGTCAAGTTATCAAATACATCTGGAGATACTTTCGTTGAAGCAAACATTTCGTCCATTTTAGCAGCTAAACCCATTCCAGCACCTGTTGACGATGGACCAGAAGCTGTTCTTTGGATTGGCTCTCCTTGGTAATTTTTCGATAATTCAGGATATACTTTTTCCCAGTCATACGACTTTTCTGGTTTTGATACCAAATAAAGAACCCCATAAAGAATAAAGATAAATGCTTCTACGAACATACCGATCATTAGAGCTTCATTTGCTCCTGTCCAGTGTAAGATTTTGAATAAAGCACCTACAATTACTACTGCTGCTGCGAAACTGGCGATAACGTTTACTATTTTTTCCATTGTTGAATTAAAAGATTTGGTATTTTTTTAGACAGATTTTATACAAAAGAAGCGAGTAAACAGAAGGTATCACGCTAAAGTTTACTCGCTTTTACAGAATTTTTTATCTAAATTCTCTTCCTGAAGAACGACCTAAGTGGTTCATTGCACAGCGGAAGCCAATATATGAGCGTTTTTTGTCTTCGTATTCATACGCACGAGTACCTGTTTCCAAGTAGAATGCAACGTCTTTCCATGAACCACCACGAATTACTTTTCTTGGTTCATCTTTGTCCGAATTCAAGGTGTTTAAATCCCAAGTGATAGCAACAGAGTTGTCTGCATAAGCATCTTCACACCATTCAGCTACGTTTCCTGCCATGTTGTATAAGCCATAGTCGTTCGGGTTGAACGCATTTGCTGGGCCAGTATAAGCATAGCCATCGGCATCATAATTACCTCTATGTGGCTTAAAATTAGCTAATAAACAACCTTTTCCATTGGCTACATACGGGTTACCCCAAGGATATTTTGCTGAAGCTTTTCCACCACGAGCTGCCCATTCCCATTCAGCTTCCGAAGGTAAACGGAAACGAGGTGAAATGTACATTCCTTCTGTTGTGCGGAAATCATTCAAGGCTTTTGTACGCCAGTCGCAGAAATATTTAGCTGCTCTCCAGCTAACACCTACTACTGGATACATATCGAATGCAGGACTTGAGAAGTAGTATTCTGTCATTGGATCACCATTGTGATATGAGAAGTCTTTACTCCAAACTGTTGTATCTGGGTAGAGTTCAGAAATGATTTTTTCTTCACCTAATACAGCAATCGAATCCGTCATCATTACGTTTGTAAATTGACGATATTCGTTATTGGTGATTTCGGTATCATCCATGAAAAACTGAGCAACAGTGACTCTTTTATTGAAACTTACAGACGATGAAGTAACATCTTCATCTGCTTGTCCCATCATAAATGAACCAGAAGGAATCAATACCATACCTAGTGGAGTCGTTTGCTTCCAGCCTTTACGAGCCGTAGCACCTACCTCACCATTAATCATACCAATGTCCTCTTTTTTACGAGTATTTTTGCCTTTAGATGAGCTTCTACCTTTAGAGGCAACTTCACCTCTTCCTTTGCTTTTACTCTTACTACTAGTTGTTTTCCCTTTGGACTTACTTCCGCCGCTAGAAGAGCTACAACTATCTAAGAACAAAACAGGAACAGACACCAAAAGTAAAAGCAACGTTTTCCTGAAAATTGAACTGTAATTCATCTGAGAATACATTTTAATTGTTATTATGTGGCTACAAAGAAATGCTCTTTTCTTTGTCCTGATTTAGTATTAGTTAGATTTTTATGTGTTAATAACGTCGTTAATTCGCTAAAATTGTGAGCCTTTCCTAGAATGTTAATTTTTGTTAAAATTAATAAAAGCCCTCACACACTTAGTAATATAAAGACAAAGTTACTATTTTTTTTCGCTTGACCTCAAAAGCTCAAGTGAATTGTATCGTACAATAAATAAGCCAAATTCTTATATTGAGTGGATTTACTTATCTTCTTAACTCCAAATGTGAACTTATATTTTCTAATAGCTAGTATATTCTTGAAAAGCGTTAGTTTTTCCCCAACAAAATGGACTATCTTCTAAATCTTGGTGTTCTTACAGGTGTTTTCTTCCCTCCAAATAGTTTTGGAGCAGGGATTGAGTAACTCAATAACAACTCATGTGAAGTTGGAGACTTAGCCGTTAGGGCATTCGTCGTTAAGTCTAATGAATAACTTAATCGGAGTGCATTATTTGGCAAGAAGTGCATTCCCAACAAAATAATAGCCGCATCATTAAAGCGATACCCCCCACCAATAAAATACTTATCAAGATAAGTACCATTGAGTGTTGCTTGTAAACTGTTTTGAGTAAAGTCTGTTCTATATAATGCCATTGGGGTTAATTCTACCTCGTTGGTAACATAATAGTGATAGCCAGCATTCAAATATAACGTTGGTTGAGCGATATTACTAGCTTTTGCATAACCAAAAGTGTAATTTGGTTTGTTGAGGTGACTATATGCAGCCCCGAAATAGTAGTTACTTGCCTGATATTGAATACCTAATGCAAAATCTGGATGGGTTTCGTTAATTTTTGTAGATAAGCCATCTACAACGGGGTCTCCTGGTTCTCTTGGACGAAATCGAGTGTCAAAAGATTCTGTATGAAGACCTCCACGAACACCTATAGAAAGGATAGCATCGGCAATGTGGGCTTGATACGAATAAGACAACTGTATGTCTTGATAACCAGCACCAGATGGACTCTTATCGTTCGTAAAAGCAATTCCTAAACCACTATTAAGCCCTTTTAGAGGCATAGATGCCGTAAATAATTGTGTTCCTAATGAACCACTTCCATCGGATGTTGTTTGGTAACCCGTCCATTGATTTCGATAGTGTAGTTGAAAACGTGCCACACCATCTAACCCTGCCGAAGCGGGGTTAAAATACAGAGGATTGTACATATACTGGCTAAACTGTGCATCTTGTTGAGAAAATGCAGGTAATGCACTAATACTGACGATAAAAAGGAGTAAAAAATGGAAATATTTTTTCATCTGAATTCTTTCAGTTTTTATTTGCCTGTATTGTCAACATGTTTTTTTCGATGGAACACTTATCTATATGGAGCGTGCCTAAGTTTTTATTCAGCTAGTTGACGTTCGTTATATTCAAATCTAACTAACATTTTTCATAAAAACATAAAAAAGTAACTACTTGTATTCTAAAACGCTAGTTTACCTGATTTTGTTGCTCATTAAACATAAAAAGAGGCCTATAAGTATCAAAAAACTTACAGACCTCTTTGAAATTTCTTCTTTAGAAATTAAATACCATTTGCTTTCTTAACATACAACTCTAAGGCTCCTGTCATTGATGGTGCGTTGGGTAGTGGAGCTTGAATATCCAAAATCAACGATGCATCTAAAACTGCTTTTGCTGTTGTAGGGCCGAAGGCTGCCATTCGGGTGTTTTTTTGTTCGAAGTCTGGGAAGTTATCGAACAAAGATTTAATACCAGAAGGACTAAAAAAGGCGATAATATCGTAGTAAACATTTTCTAAATCAGACAAATCAGAGGATACGGTTTCATACATTACGGCCTCAGTAAGGTGTAAGTCGTTAGAACCCATAAATTCTGGAATATCCGTACGGCGTTTATCAGAGCATGGGAACAAGAATTTTTCTGTTTTATGCTTTTTGATAAGTTCGATTAATTCGGCAGCAGTACGTTGTCCTGTGAAAATTTTACGTTTACGGATAACGATGTATTTTTGTAGGTAGTTCGCTGTTTGTTCAGTGATACAAAAGTACTTCATATCTACAGGTACTTCAATTCTTGCTTCCTTACAGATACGAAAGAAATGATCTACCGCATTTTTACTGGTAAAAATAATGGCGGTATGATCTAGAATATTTATTTTCTGCTTACGAAAATCCTTGAATGATACGCCTTGTACTTCGATAAACGGGCGAAAATCCACTTTAATATTGTATCTTCTTTCCAACTCGAAATAGGGAGATTTTTCGTCAGTTGGTTTTACTTGTGTCACTAAAATACTAGAAACCTTCGTTAATCTGTCTGGATGTGCGGTTACAGTTGTTTCGCTCATGCTCAATGCAATTAAACTTAAAATGTTGGATTACTTTTTATATATAGGGTACTCTTCAATTATTACAGTGCAAACCTAATGCCAGCAACTAATGGTATCAGTTCAACAATGCAAAGATAGGAAAATAAATAGAATCTTTTGAGTACTGTCATCTTATTTATGGTAAAGTAAATAAGCAGTAATCGTAAAATAAAGAATAAAGAAATAGGAATAAAGAGATATTTTTCTGCATTTTTGATGATTTCTGGATAAGAAAAAATCGAAAATGTTAGGAATATCGCTAGTCCAAGGAAAAAGATGCTTGAAGCCTGAATTACCTTAAAAAAATGTATGTTAACAATATTATCCAAACGATAAAGGTTTGTTAACACAATAAGAGCGATATATTTTAGAAGCAGAAAAATGAATACAATGACCGCAATTTCAAAGAAATTTGAGATAAAAGACAAGAGTGATTCTTCTTCTTGAAGAATGGAACTGAGGGCAAAAATATCCGTTTCTTCGTGTTGAATTAACTCTAAAATATAGGCCATGGTGAAACTTAATACGACCACAAAAATAAAATTGGCTAAATAAAAAGGCTTATTTACACCGAGCGAATCGTCTCGTACTCCTACCGTCAATAATTCTCGAAGGCTATAATAACGACTAAATTCTTTTGGCTGATAATTGTAAAGGATGGCGTACAGACATCCTAAAAATAGCAGACATAAGGCTAAAAAATTCTGGAAAGGACTTAATGTTCGGGGTACAACCGTTAATAATGAATCTGATAATTCAATGTCATTTTTGAGGTCTGGAATCTTGTTGCCAACCTGAACAGAAAGATTTTCGATACCTGTATTTGAGCCATAAAAGGTTAAAAAGAATGCTGTTTTATGATAAACTCGTTGGAGACTATCAACATCAATCACTACCCAAGAATCAACGGGTAATTTACGTTGTAAGGTCGCATCAATAAAAAGGTAATTTTCTTTGGGAGAGTAATACAGTAGCTTGTAACTTTTGTAATTCTCAATATCAAAAAATAGGCTATATGAACTGTAGCCCTTATGTACCTCATGTACGTAAGGTACATAGGCATTGTAGCGTTCGTCAAAAACTTGCCAGTCATCACGATAATCGTGAACTAGGTAGAAGGCATCTTGTGGACCAATCCCTTTTGCCTGAACAGCGGTAGAGGTTGCAGGGACGAAACCCAAGGCAAGCATCCAGAGTAGTATGCCCAAGAAGGGTTGCGAAAAGGCAATAAAAAACCTGTGAATTGCTTGACTGGTCGTCAGCGAATTCACAGGTTCTGGATATTCGATATATTTTTCGATAGCTTTCAACAATTAGCGATGGTTTTAGAATACAAAATTACACCGACTAATGTCAATTGCCAAAGCTCAATACATTTATTTCAATCCAAGAGCAACTAACATCGTTTCACCGATATTTGCTGGAGAATCAACAACGAAAATTCCACATTCTCTCATGATTGCCATTTTAGCAGCAGCCGTATCGTCTGCACCACCGATGATAGCACCAGCGTGACCCATACGACGACCTTTTGGAGCAGTTTGACCAGCGATGAATCCAACTACTGGTTTTTTGTTACCAGTTGCTTTAATCCAACGAGCAGCCTCAGCTTCCATTCCACCACCGATTTCGCCAATCATAACGATACCTTCTGTTTCAGGATCATCCATTAACATTTCAACCGCTTCTTTTGTAGTTGTTCCAATGATTGGATCACCACCGATACCGATTGCTGTTGTTTGTCCTAAACCAGCTTTTGTTAATTGATCTACCGCTTCGTACGTCAATGTACCTGATTTAGAAACGATACCGATTTTACCTTTAGTGAAGATAAATGCAGGCATGATACCTACTTTACACTCACCAGCAGTCATTACACCTGGACAGTTTGGTCCGATTAAACGAACGTTCTTAGTTTTAACGTACTCCTTCGCATAGATCATATCTTTTGTAGGAATACCTTCTGTGATACAAATGATCACTTTAATTCCTGCGTCAGCAGATTCCATGATAGCATCAGCAGCAAAAGCTGGTGGTACAAAAATGATTGATGTATCCGCTCCTGCTTGTTGTACTGCTTCAATTACAGTATTAAATACAGGACGATCAAGGTGTGTTGAACCACCTTTTCCTGGAGTTACACCACCTACGACATTTGTGCCGTATTCTATCATTTGCTGAGCATGGAAAGTACCTTCCGAACCCGTAAAGCCTTGTACGATTACTTTTGAGTTTTTGTTAACTAGTACACTCATTTTTCGTGTCGTTAATTATAAATTGGTAAAAAGTTTCGTAAAGGTAAATCTTGAACGTCAAAGAGCAAAAACTAATTATTAAATAGGGATTATGTTTTAAAAAATCAATTTGTAAGTTATTGATAATCAGTATATTGTTTGCGATTCTTTTCTGGTAAATTTTTATAGGTTTTAAATATTCAAGAAGAAAACCTTAACTTGCTACCGATTTAAGGCTTGATTATTCTTCTTGGCTTCCGCAAATTTGAATCGTTTGCTGATTTTTCATAGAAATAGGCATAATCAGTATTTTTGTAAAATATCGCTTTGGTAAGAAAACCACCCGAACTCCAGACAAAAAATGCTAACACGTTTAAAAATTAAGAACTACGCTCTCATTAAGCAACTGGAACTTTGCCCCCATAAAGGTCTTAATATTATTACGGGCGAAACGGGTGCTGGAAAGTCCATTATGCTTGGCGCTATTGGTTTACTTTTGGGTAACCGTGCCGACACTAGAACGCTTTTTGAGCCAGACGAAAAGTGTGTAATTGAGGGTGAATTTGCTATTTCTGGCTATTTGATTAAACACTTGTTTGAGGAAGAAGAGCTGGATTATGAAGAAACGTGTATCATCAGACGTGAAATTTCTCCACAAGGAAAAACAAGGGCTTTTGTGAACGATACTCCCGTGAATCTGGAGTCCTTGAGAAGAATTGCTTCGCAGTTAATGGATGTGCATTCGCAACATGATAATCTGCTGTTGGGTGAAAATGATTTTCAACTACAAATTGTAGATACCTTCGCTCTGAACGACCAACTTCTTGAGCAATATGCAAGTGATTACGCTCGCTACCATAAGGCACAAGTGGCTGTGGATAAGCTAATAAGCGAGGCTTCAACGAGCAGTAAAGAGTTTGATTATAATTCCTTTTTGTTAGAAGAACTCAAGAAAGCAAAGATTAAAAAAGGCGAACTTGAAACCTTAGAAGCAGAGTTGATGATGCTCGACAATGCCGAAGAAGTAAAGTCTAAATTGGCTTTAACAGCTAATGTATTGCAAGAGTCTGAACAGTCGATTATTGCTTTGCTAGGAAATGCACTGGCAAACATGGGGGCTATTCGTCAGTATAATGGGGCTTTTGAACAATTGACCGAGCGTTTGGAGAGTTGTTTAATCGAGCTAAAAGATATTACGAACGAAGTTGAAGCAGAAGCGGAAAGTGTTGAGTTAGACAATGAGAAGATAGCCGTATTGCAACAACGAGTAGATGTTTTTTATAATTTATTACAAAAGCATCAAGTAAAAACGGATACTGACTTATTGGCTATTCAGGAGGAGTTGCAGAAAAAAGTATCTGGCGTGCAGAACCTAGATGAGGCCTTAGAAAAAGCAAGAGCGGTCTTGCAAAAAGCAGAACAAGCCTTAGCGAAAAGTGCAATTTCCTTATCGAAAGCTCGTTTGGCGGTACTACCAATTATTGAAAAACAGATTGCGACCTTGCTATTAGATTTGGGAATGCCCAATGCCACTTTAAAAATTGACCATGAGTCAATTAAGGCGAGTCCTACGGGAACGGATGTGGTAAAACTATTGTTTTCTGCTAATAAAGGAATGAAACCTCAGCCCTTAAAAAATGTGGCTTCTGGAGGTGAATTTAGCCGTTTGATGTTGGCAATTAAGTACATTTTGGCGAATAAAAGAGCCTTGCCAACCATCATTTTTGATGAAATTGATACGGGAATTTCGGGCGAAGTATCTATTAAAGTGGGTAACATGATGCGAGAAATGGGTAAGAATCACCAGATTATTGCCATTACGCATTTGCATCAGATTGCGGCAAAAGGTTCTGAACATTACTTTGTATATAAAGATAATTCAGCAGAAAAAACGGTCTCACGCATTAGAAAACTAACTACCGACGAACGAATCATGGAAATTGCACAAATGATTGGTGGACAAAATCCGTCGAATGCCGTGGTAGAAAATGCTCGTGAATTGATTGAAGAAGCACTGGCTCATTAAGGTTTGTTTTACAGAAAATATTGAAAATCATGATGAAAAAAAATTGGTTACTTGTTTTTCTTTGCTCTAGTATGCTTGGAGTATCGTGTTCCTCTTCGGGTTCAAAACAGGAAGATAAACAGAAACAATTGATAGATGAAGTAATGGCTGTTCATGATGAGGTAATGCCTAAAATGGATACCGTAATGACCTTGAAAAGCTCTTTGGATAGTGCCTTAAAGGTTTCTTCGTCAAACGATTCGGCTAAAATTATGGCACTCAGTGCCGCTCTGGATTCGGCAGATGTGAAAATGTCTGTTTGGATGGAAGAATACCGTCCAGAATTGGTAAAGGGTAAAAACGATTCGACCGTTGTGAAGTACTTAGAAAACGAAAAAATACGTATTTCGTTGGTTAAAGAAGTAACAAATAAAAGTATTGAAGAGGCTACGGCTTTCTTGAAAAGAAGGTAATACAATGACAACAATGGTGAAGCAACTGAGTGCATGGGGATTGATGGCATTCGTACTATGGGCTAGTGCTTGCAGTAATGCTCCGAAAGAATTGCCTTATTTGGGTGAAAAAGAGGTTTCAACTAAAACCGTCAATGGTAAAGAGGTGGTAGATACGATTTATCATCAAATACCTGACTTCTCTTTTACGAGTCAAGATTCGGTAGAAGTGACCCAAAAAGATGTGGCTGGTAAAATCTACGTGGCCGACTTTTTCTTTACGACTTGTCCTACGATTTGTCCGAAAATGAAAACGCAAATGTTGCGGATTTATGAAAAATATAAAGACAATTCTAAAGTCATTTTACTGTCGCATAGTATTGACCCACGCCATGATACGCCTGCGGTATTGAAGGAATTTGCTCATAATTTGGGTGTTGATTCTAAAAAATGGTTGATGGTAACGGGCGACAAACAAAAGATTTATGCCATCGGGCAGAAGTCGTATATGGTAACGGCTACCGAAGATAAAACCCAACCTGGGGGAGTAGTACACAGTGGTGCATTTATTTTGGTAGATGAAAATCGTCATATCCGAGGAATTTATGACGGAACAGTACCCGCCAAAGTGGATGAATTGTTAGCAGATATGGAAGTATTATTAGGTAAAAAATAAGATGAAAAAAGGCTCTTTTATTGGATTATTCCTGTGTTTTACGGTGGTTGTAGCGTCGCTACTGAGTGCTTGCACCAATGCAGAAGAAATGAAGTACAAACAATACGTCATCGACGGACAAGCGTTGTACAAAACGCATTGTGCTAACTGCCACCAGCTAGATGGAAAAGGATTAGCAGGACTGTACCCGCCAATTGAAGGGTCAGATTTTTTAGCAAAAAATAAGAATTTAATCATCTGTGCGATGCGGAACGGTTTGCAAGACACCATTACGGTAAATGGCAAACAATACCATCAGCCAATGCCAGCCAACACGCAATTACAAGCCCTAGACGTTGCCGAAATTACAACCTATATTTATAGCACATGGGGAGGAGAAAAGACTATTACAGACGTAAAAGCGGTAGAGAAAATATTGAAAACGTGCGGAGATAACTAATAATATCTCATTGTAGTAACCCAAAACAGGCGCAAAGGACTAGTACGTTAGGGCTTTGTGCCTGTTTTTTTGTTCAATCTAGTTGGGTTAGCGTTTATTTTTCACTTTCTACAGACTTTATTAAGTTTAAAATGTATTCTTTATCACTACTTGAAATAATAGAGCTGTTATCTAACCAAGAACGTACTAAGTGGAAACACCAATTATAATCTTTAAATTTTAAGTAAGGAATGGCTTCTTGAATATCTTGTATTCCTTTGCTATCATCTATTTTCAATAAATGTTTGGCAAAATTTTCATTCAAACATAGAATCATACGCTTTGTAGATTCCTGTATTGTGTTGTAGTACTTTGTTTTAAGTTCAATTACCTTTTGAAATTTATTGGTAATAAGGTATAATTCTTGAAGATTAAGTAAATCAGCTGGCTTATAATCTTTGAATTTTTTAATCGTTTTGGCAGCAACCTCTTGTGCATCGTCGTACCTATTTAGGGTAATTAAAATATTGCTTTTTAATCTGAAAAAATCAATTTCTTCAGGATACTTCTTAATTAATATGTCTAACTCTTCCAATGCTTTTTCAAACTCCTTTTGTCTATAAAATTTCCTAAAATTTGCGTCTTCGAACCTGGAATAGTCTTTAGGAGCTTCAACAACATAGCCATAAGTAATATTTGGTTCTGGCTCTGTAAACTCAATTTGCTCTAAATACCAATTTGCTTTACGATAAAATTTAGAGTATTGATTCATATGGTCTGTAGGTATGCTTGTGATGATGTCACCTTTAAATAATTTTGTAGGACTTCTTAGCTTAAAACTAAATGGATTGTCAATATAGCCTAACTTCTCAAACTTCATTTCCGATGATGATTCATTGTTGACGAATGTTTTTGTTGTAAAACATAGACGTTCATACTCAATCCATGTTAGTTTTCTATTGAATGTTGTGTCAGTGCTTGAATGAAAATTAATAATTTGAAACTTGGGATTCTGGAGATTACCCTTCAATGTAATACCTACGGATGGTATTTCTATTTGAGTTGTATCTTCTGACACAGAGAAAGTATTATTGTGCTTTTGTAAATGTTTGATTACGTCCCCCTTGTTATATTTGAGAAAATATGTAAGAAGATTATCGAAATTAAGTGGTGTTTGCTCTATATTCAGATTGGTTTTGAGATTTAATAGGAGTGCGGTTGTATTAGGGAGAAGCCCTAAACGAAAGAAAAAACCTCTCACATCTTCCACTTCTACGGTGGTAAGTTCTTTACCTACATAAAATTGACTAAACTTAATAGGCATTTGTTTTAATTTTAAATAGGTTAACTTGCTATTGTCACAATTTAATATTTCAAGCTTATTGTTGTTACTAAGGTTCAGTGATGTTATTTGATTTCTATGGCAATTTAATGATGTTAATAATGTGCATCCATCTACATTTAATGACATTAAATTATTAAATGAACAATCTACCTTTTGCAAGTTGGTATTATTACTGATATTTAATTTTTTCAATACACCATCAGCACAGTCCAGATATTTCAAGTTAATGTTTTTGCTCAAGTCCAAGCTTTCCATTTTCCTTGTTCCTCCACAAGATAATGCTTCCAGCTGAATATTATTACTCAAATCTAGATACATCAAATTATTTCCTCCACAATTCAACAATACTAATTGAATATTATCACTCAAATCTAAATTCGTCAATTGATTGTTAGTACAATCCAACCACTGTAAATCTTTAAATGCCTCAATACCGCAAAGAGATTTTATGTTATTATTTATTAAATCTAATCTGGTAATGTTTTTTGCGTCATCACGTTTCATTTTACCATTAATCTGTTCATCTTTGTCTATTTTGTTAAGCACTAAATATTTTTCAAAATTAGGATCGGGGATTTCCACATATTCTGTTGGAAGAGTTTCTTGAGCCTTTGCATTGATACAGATAAGACAAAAAGAAAGTAAGAGATTTGTACGTAAAAAGTTGAGCATGTTTGTAGAATACTTCTAGGGTGTAAGTTGTTACTAAGAGCGTAGATGATACAAAAAACTGATAAATCCCTTTATCCTCGTGCCAATACTGGCAACCCACAAGTAGTTATGCGTTCTGAGATAAAAACACCTATCAGTTTCTGTGACTAAAAATAATCGATTTTATTTAAAATACAAAACTCGGTTTATTAGCTTCCGCCTATTCGTCGAGCAAGATACAATAGATTCTAAAAAACTCTCACTTATGCCTAAACCAACAGTCTTTTCTATCGGATTCGTAGCCTTTGAAAAGGGTGTTGATGGGTGTGCCGTGAAAGAATCGGTCTTGAAATTGGGTATGGACTAGGTAGTTGAATGCTCCCATATCGCCTGTATAAGCCGTTCGATTATCGTGATTATGCTGTTGATGAATGCCTGCTAGTTGATTAATAAAGGCTTGCATGACCTCAAAATGTCCTCCTACAATCCCACAATTCAATAGGGTTGCTTCTCTAAAAGTTTCTTCATAGTTGGCATAATCGGCTATTTTACTGCGTAAATGGGTAGAATGCTCTTGCATCCACTCGTTATTGAGCGTAGTGGCTTCGTCACCGCAAAATAGGTGCTGTTTGTTTTCACAAAAGAGCGATTGTTGGAATGGGTTTTGAAGAAGCACCACGTCTGATACATCGGTCAGGAAAATGCTTTCAAAGGGATGGTTCGCATGTTTTTGTAGAAAATCTCTATAGACTAGGTAGCGAAATACGTTGGGATTATACTGGGTATCATGCTCAACTTTGACAAAGATAAGATGTTCGTTTTGGTAGGTCGCACAAGTCGTTTCTGAGAAATTATTGTGAAAAAGAATCCCCTGCAAGCCTTGCTGTGCGATGGAATCTGCCCAATCTTTCACCAAAGAAAAATCGTCGTGTTGGAGGGTTGTTTGACGATTGACATCGAAAATACCTGTAAGTTGGCAAGCAAAAATAAGCTGTTTTTGCAAAGAAGGAGTGGGCATCTGGTTAATTAAGGGAGGGTGAATGTTCTTTTTTTTTGACAGAACAAATACTCGTTGGAATGTTTCGGTAGTAAATATAAGTTCTCAAATCTACTTTTTTTACTCGGTAGGTTAACGAAGCCGTTTCATAGAAATGAGCATCTGCCGCATAAGCATCTTGAAAGGGAAATGCCACAAAAACTTCTCGTTTGCCGAATAAGGTTGCAAACAGAATGCAGTCATCCACGTGGATCAATTGACTAGGGTCGTATTTGTCGGGTACAAAATAGTCCTCTTCGCTATCTACCACGGTTTGGGGAGTAGAGGCAATTAGGTCGGTGATACTCATTTCCTCTAAACAAGCCATCAAGTGATTCGGTTGATATTCGTCATCGGCATCTAAAATGGTAATGAAATCGCCAGAACTATTCAACACTCCTCGATTAATTGATTTCGATTGTCCACAGTTTTTATGACGAATGTACACGATTCTATCTTCGTGTTCTTGGGCATAATGCAGCAGTTGACTTTCTGTAGCGTTATTGCTGCCATCGTCAATAACGATTAATTCAAAATTCTGAAAGGTTTGGTTTAACACCGAGTCAATCGCTCTTTTAATCAAGAAAAAATCGGTGTTATATACTGCCATCAGCACCGATATTTTTATATTGTTTTTCATAAAATAATTATATCAATTTAAAAAACATAGGTGAAGATAAACTGTGTGTTTCACAACAATGTTAGACAAATGTCATCATTCTAACCACAATTGTTAAGATATTGTTTTAATTGCACAGGGATAAAATTATTGGTTATTCTGATGGGATTTGATTGTTTAGCGATTACCAACAAAATAAAACTTGTAAATAGTTGTCTAAATAGGTAACTTTGAGTCATGGACAATAGCAGACAAATTATTGCTTATAAGCACTATTTTCTTGAATTTTATGAAAACCTACCAGACAATGTTCAAAGGAAGATTGAATGGACTCTACAATTAATTAAGATAACGCAACAAGTACCTGAAAAATATTTTAAACACTTAGAAGGAACAAAGGGGCTTTATGAGGTAAGAGTTGAAGTAGGAAGCAACATTTATCGAATTTTCGCCTTTTTCGATAAAGGAAACTTAGTTGTACTTGGAAATGGTTTCCAGAAAAAAACGGGAAAGACTCCCAAGCGAGAAATAGAAAAAGCACTTAAAATAATGGAGGAATACTATCATGAAAAATACTGACAACATTACAACACTCGACCAAATTTTAGATAAAAAATATGGAGAGAAAGGACAACCCAAACGAGAAGAATGGGAACAACAATTTGAAGCGTTTCGACTTGGGGTTTTACTTGAAGAAGCTCGAACTAAACTTGGCATGACTCAAGAAGAACTTGCCATTAAGTGTGGTACAAATAAGTCTTATATATCACGGATTGAAAACAATGCTTCAGATATTAGACTATCCACCTTAATGAAAATTATTCAACAAGGACTTGGAGGACATTTAACGTTGACTATTCAACTGTAACTTGAGACTCTGTTTAGAAGGGGTATTCTAGCTTACAAATTCGTTCATTAGAGTGTTTATTGCGGGCAATTCTTTTTCTAATTATAACTCACTATTTTTAAGAATGAAAAATGTCATAGCAGAAATATTAAAATTACTACTTTTTCTATTAGTGGCTCTGATGTTGCTATTTAAACTAAGATTGAAGTGTTTTTTGAAGGAGTATAGAGGTGAAGAAGAAGATATGTTAAGCAAATTTGCTAGACTTATTGAAAATATATATTCTCCTTTTTTTAAGCTAAAAGCACAGAGTCATCAAGAAACTAAAAGTGTTAGCCAAATCATGTTGATTAAAAAGACACTCGATATTGTATTGCTTATTTTTTGGGTTTTAGCCTTGCTATTTTTGTTACTCTGATTAACTTTCACCCTCCTTCATTCCTAAACTCCAAAGGCGATAATCCAGTTAATTTCTTGAAATATTTTGAAAAATACGATTGGTCAGCAAAGTTGAGGCTATACGCAATTTCTGAAATTCCCATGTCGGTATGTTTCAAAAGGCGTTTGATTTCCAGAATCATGCGGTCGTTGATTAAATCGGTAGAAGTTCTGCCTGTTACACTTTTGACCGTCTCGCTCAAATAGTTGGGGCTGATGGCAAGGAGGTTGGCGTAGTCTTTTACCGATAAATTTTCCTTACATTTTTCTTCAATTAATTGTTTAAAACGCTTCACGATAATTTTTCCCTTATTGGTTTTTTCATCCTGTTGGCTCAGCGGATAAATGCGTTTGCACTGAATCAAGATTAAGTCTAACAAAGCACGAATGGCTTCGTCTTTATCGGAAAGATATTGCTTATTTTCCGAAATTGCTTCTCTAAATAAATTCGTTAGCGTCTGAATACACTCCGCATTATCGAGGTAGATAGGAGGGGTTTCTTGGCTTAAATTATAGAAAAATGGTAATTCAAACAGCTTGTGAGGGTCTGTTTTGTTGAAATGGTAAAAGCTAGAAGTGAACAAAATGATGTAACCCTGCACGTCTTCGGATAGAGCAAGTTCGTGGATTTGGCCAGGGGATAAAAAGAAAATGGTGTTCGGACGAATCGCATATTGTTGGAAGTCGATGGTATGAATGCCTTCGCCTTGGGTTAAGAACAAAATCTCATAAAAATCGTCGTGACGATGTGGGTATGAAACTTTAAAATTGCGGTTAATATCAAACAATTCAGCTTGGTATTGAATGGCTTTTTCGGCTTGCCGATTAAACCGATCTATGCTATAAACGGGGATGTCATGTTGTTTCATCTGATAAATTTACACCTTTCTTCTTTTTTGTAAAAGTTTTAAAATCATTTACTTAAAGAATTGACTCGGTACGATTTTGGGAAGAAGCCATGAAAAGTACCTAAATAAACAGGGAAATCACTACATTATTTTGAATAATTTTAAGACCTTTGTGGAGTAGGTAGAAAGTATTAGGAAAACCTTATAGGTTTCAGAAACCTATAAGGTTTAGCACGAAGCTTTCCAACGTTCAACTTTTATTAAAAGGTGTCATTACCAGAGCGTTAAATCCAACATTTAACATTCATAATTCAACATTATTACTTAACATACAATGGCTAATTATTTTAACACGCTTCCTCTTAGAGAGAAATTAAACCAATTAGGTGTTTGTGAATTCATGGACAGAAGTGAATTTGCAAATGGCGTTACTGCATTAGAAGGAAAGAAAATCGTCGTAGTGGGTTGTGGAGCTCAAGGCTTGAACCAAGGCTTAAACTTGAGAGATTCAGGTTTAGACGTTTCTTATGCTTTACGTCAGGAAGCGATTGATGGAAAGAGACAATCTTGGAAAAGTGCTACTGAAAACAACTTTACAGTAGGTACTTACGAAGAATTGATTCCTTCTGCTGATTTAGTAATCAACCTTACTCCAGATAAGCAACACACAGCAGTAGTTTCTGCGGTTATGCCTTTAATGAAAGAAGGTGCTACACTTTCTTACTCACACGGTTTCAACATCGTTGAAGAAGGAATGCAAATCCGTAAAGACATCACGGTTATCATGGTTGCTCCAAAATGTCCAGGTTCAGAAGTACGTGCTGAATATGTTCGTGGTTTTGGTGTGCCAACGTTAATCGCTGTTCACCCAGAAAACGATCCAGAAGGAAAAGGATGGGATTATGCAAAAGCATATTGTGTAGGTACTGGCGGACACCGTGCAGGGGTATTGAAATCTTCTTTCGTAGCAGAGGTTAAGTCTGACTTAATGGGAGAGCAAACAATCCTTTGTGGTTTGTTACAAACAGGTTCAATCCTTTGTTTCGACAAAATGATTGAAAAAGGAATCGACGCTGGTTATGCTTCTAAATTAATCCAATACGGATGGGAAGTAATCACTGAAGCCTTGAAACAAGGTGGTATTACAGCGATGTTCGACAGACTTTCAAACCCTGCTAAAGTGGCAGCATTTGAAATTTCTGAAGAATTGAAAGACATCATGCGTCCATTGTTCCAAAAACACCAAGACGATATCATGAGCGGAGAATTCTCTTCTACCATGATGGCTGACTGGGCTAACAACGATATTAACTTGTTAACTTGGAGAGCGGCTACTGGTGAAACTGCTTTTGAAAAAACTCCTGCTGGAGATGTTAAAATCTCAGAACAAGAGTATTTCGATAACGGTCTTTTGATGGTTGCTATGGTTCGTGCAGGTGTTGAATTAGCATTTGAAACAATGGTAGAAGCAGGTATCAAAGAAGAATCAGCTTACTACGAATCATTACACGAAACTCCACTTATCGCTAACACGATTGCTCGTAGAAAATTATTCGAAATGAACTCGGTAATTTCTGATACAGCAGAATACGGATGTTATTTATTCGACCACGCTTGTAAGCCATTATTAGCTGACTTCATGAAAACGGTTGAAACTGACATTATCGGAACTAACTTCAATGCTGGTAAAGATAACGGTGTGGATAACAGAACAATCATCGCTGTTAACGAAGCATTACGTTCTCACGATATTGAGTATGTAGGAGCTGAGTTACGTCAAGCAATGACAGATATGAAATCTATCTCAACAGTAGCGTAATTGCTGATT